>QKCE01000255.1 GCA_003245785.1 Spirochaetales bacterium
ACGTCGAGACCGGAGATGTCGAGGGCTCCTTCCTTGGGCATCCAGCCGATCTGGGTCTTCACGGCGTTGTCCTTGCCGTCGCAGCGGTCGAAGATCCACGCGAGAACGCGGCTGTTGTCGCCGTATCCGGGCCAGGCGAACTTGCCTTCGGGGGTCTTGCGGAACCAGTTCACGAAGAAGACCTTCGGGAGCTTGTCCTCGGTGCTCTTCTTGCCTACGTTGATCCAGTGCTGGAAGTAATCGCCCATGTTGTATCCGCAGAAGGGGAGCATGGCGAAGGGATCGCGGCGGATCGTTCCGGCCTTGAGGTCGAGGGCGGCGGCGGTGATCTCGGAACCGACGATGGAGCCGAGGAACACGCCGTGGTTCCAGCTCGTGGCCTGATGGACCAGCGGGATGGTGGAGGGGCGGCGTCCGCCGAAGAGGATCGCGTCGATGGGAACTCCGGCGGGATCATCCCACTCTTTTGCGATCGCGGGGCAGTTCTTGGCGATGGCGGTAAAGCGGGCATTCGGGTGGGCGGCGGGCTCCTGGGCCTTATTGCCCTTGTCCTGTACCCACTTGTTTCCCTTCCAGTCCACTAACGGACCGGGGGCGTCGTAACCGATCTGTTCCCACCAAATGTCTCCGTCCTCGGTGAGGGCGCAGTTGGTGAAGATGGTGTCTTTCTTGATGGAGTCCATGGCGCTCTTGTTCGACGCCTCGTTGGTGCCGGGGGCCACGCCGAAGAATCCCGCCTCGGGGTTGATCGCGTAGAGCCGTCCGTCCTTGCCGTACTTCATCCAGGCGATGTCGTCGCCGACGGTCTCGACCTTCCATCCGGGGATGGTGGGGATGAGCATGGCGAGGTTGGTCTTGCCGCAGGCCGAGGGGAAGGCGCCGGTCACGTACTTGACCTTGCCTTCGGGGTTGGTGAGCTTCAGGATGAGCATGTGCTCGGCGAGCCAGCCTTCTTCCTTCGCCTGCACGGAGGCGATGCGGAGGGCGAAGCACTTCTTGCCGAGGAGGGCGTTTCCGCCGTATCCGGAGCCGTAGGACCAGATGGCGCGCTCTTCCGGGAAGTGGGAGATGTACTTGTTGTCGATGTCCGCGCAGGGCCACTGACCCTTGTCGGATTCGCCTTCGGCGAGGGGCTTGCCCACGGAGTGGAGGCAGGGGACGTATTCGCCCGAGGTGCCGAGCACGTCGAGGACCTTGGTTCCCACGCGGGTCATGATGTCCATGTTGCAGACGACGTATTCGGAGTCGGAAATCTCGATGCCGATCTTGGCGATGTCGGAGCCGACGGGACCCATGGAGAAGGGAATCACGTACATGGTGCGGCCCTTCATGCAGCCCTTGTAAAGGCCCTTCATGGTAACCTTGAGCTCTTCGGGATCGATCCAGTTGTTGGTCGGACCGGCGGCTTCCTTGGTCTTGCTTGCGATATAGGTGCGGTTCTCTACGCGCGCCACGTCGGAGGGCTGGGAGCGGAACAAGACGCTGTTCGGGCGCTTCTTGAGAGGGGTCGCGAGGCCGGAATCGATCATGATTTTCATGAGGCGATCGTACTCTGCCTGTGAACCGTCGCAGACGTACACGTCTTTGGGTTCGCACATTTTCGCGACTTCTTCAACCCAGGCTTTGACCTTGGGGTGTTTGATGTCATTAATGGTCATACAAGCTCCTTACGCAAATAATTGAGGGAGTTCACGCTCCAAATCGATAAAAACATAGCGTAAATAGGTTTTTTGTTCAAGAGAAGTAAGATTGCGTTGACAATTTTATGGAAGAATCAACGCGCAGCTTTAGGGATTTTTAAAAAAGCGGAATGTAGGGCATAAAAATTCGCGAAACTCGGGGAATGCGGTCGAATCGAATGGTTTCAGGCCACGAGATCGACCGCGATTCCCGTCCGGAGGGGCGACGCGCCCTTGTAGGGCATGTCCGCCGCGGCCGCGGTTACGGTCTTGATCTGATCCTGGTACTGCTTGATCAGCGCGTCGATTTGGTCGTTTGAGAGCTCCCCGGGGCCTTCCACCTTTGGCATCACGTTCTTTTGTTTCATGCTCACGAGATGGTCGATGAGGGTATTGAGGATTTTCAGCCTGTCCACGGAGATCCCGGTCTGGCCCTTTGCCGCCGGAACCCCGGCGACGTACTCGAACTGGGAATACATGAATTGATGGGGGTCTACGGGAATGTAAGTACGGCCCCCCGCCGAGGCGGAAGGCATGGCAGAGAAGGAAATCGTCTGTAAAGTGCCGATATTCGATAACATCCCCGAGTCCTCCTACCGTTCATTATCGGAACGGCGGGGGCGGGGTTAAGGAAAATCAGTTCGACTTTTGCCAGGCCTGTATGCGCGATTCCAGCGTTGGGTCCCCGCCGGCGGGGGCGGGTCCCGAGAGCACGTCGGTAAGCCAGGGCATCAAAATGCCGCTTTTCAGGGTATACCAGTTGTTCGGGAGTATGCGGGGGGCCATGAGGGATTCCAGGGGCGGAAGGTGGCCGAGAAGGCTGGGGTAATAAAGGGGGAATACCTTTTCGTTTACGGGCCGGAGGGACGAGAATCCGTCGGCAATCCCGAAGTTGCGGTCCATCAGCCCGAAAGACTTTTTTCGCTCGAGCATCGCCTTCTGGTTTTTCTCGTTGAAGAACCAGATCAGGAACGCCTCGGCGGCCTCGAGGTTCTTCGCGCGCTCGCAAATGCCGAGATAAATCATGCCGTCGTCGACCGGCGTAAGGTCGTTCCTCGTGATCCAACGGAAATCGATGCTGGAAACCTTGTCTTCCGGGAGCACGAGAAGGTCGCGGCTCGAGATGTACGAAAAAAGGCAGAGGCCGCTCGTGACCTGGCGGTACGGGGGATCGTAAAGGTTCTTGAACTGGTAGTCGTTTTCCGCCCTCGTCGACCCGTTCACCGAGACCGACCAGTCTCGGACGTAGGCGACGGCGTCGGCGAGGCCCTTTTGGTTCCAGCCGAAGAGCTTGTTCCCTTCCTCGTACTGCGCGCCGAACATGCGGGTCAGGATGTACAGGAAGTCCTCGTTCCAGCGGGGCGAAAAGCCCATACGGGCGAAGTTGCCGTTCTTCTCCTCGTTGAATTCCTTCGAGAGGGTCCGAATGGTATCCAGGGGAAGGAAAAAATTGTCCGTGACGAGGGACTGCCTGTCTTTGGAAAAGATTACCGCGGGCAGGTTGAAGCTGACCGGGAGCAGGTACTGCCTGCCCTTTACGTTGCCCAGCTCCAATAACGGGCGATAGAACAGGTTCGAGTGGATTCGAATTTCGCTGAACAGGTAATCGAGGGGGATGAGTTTCGAGCGCGCCTTTTCTCCCTTGAGCCACGGCCCGACGACCACGTCGGGAAGCTCCGTGGCCTTGATCAGCGAGTCCGAGGGGTTTTCGCGGTATTCCACGACCGCCTTGTACTGGTTCTGGGAGGAATTGAACAGCTCGGCATAGGAGACGAACTCGCTCCGGTCGGTCCAGATGGTCATTATTTGGGGCTTTCGATCCGCGCAGGAGGCGAGAAAGAGCGCGGGCAACAGGGCCGCAAGGGGGATGAGGGGGAGATGCCGCTTCATGGAAGTACTGTATGGGCGCGCCGCGGGGTTGTCAATCCCGGAGATTGCCATTTTAGGTTCCCATGGGTATACTGTATCTATATGATGATACATGAAGTCACCATTATGGAGGCGATCGAGAAGGTCGCGGACCATTACAACACGAATATTGCCACGAGGTTCATCCGGCCCCTGCTCGCGGGGATACTCATGGATTCCGACCTCGCCCGGCGCATCTCGGACCTCACCGAGCACAGCGAGATCATCGCGAGCCAGGGCGTGCACATGGACGACCTTTATTCGCAAATCCTCGCGTTGGCCCGTTTCATTTACCTGGTTCGCCTGGAAGTGCTCCCGAATCTCCGCTCGATCGCGGGTGGAAACTCCGGGAAATCCGCCGACGCGAATCACGTGTACCGGGAAATGGCGATGAACAATTTCGCCGCCAACCTGAAG
>QKCE01000002.1 GCA_003245785.1 Spirochaetales bacterium
TTCACGTCGTACCAGGAATAGAAAACCGGGAAGACCGGGTCAATCCGGGTCACCTCGCCGTATACCTTGGGCTCCGGCGAGAGGAGGGCCGTAAGGTCGACCTTCAATCCGATTCCGGCCCCCGCGGCGTCCAAAAAGGGGGCGGGCGTCGAGGCGAAGCGCCGTAACGACGCGAAGGCCGTCGCCGAGAGCGCGGGGGTGATGCTGTATTCGGCGGACACCCGGCATCCCGCCGCGAGGCCGGAGAGGGTCGTCTCGCCGTATTTGGCGCTGTAGGCTCCCGCGGAGGCCTCGGCGCGAAGGCTCAGCCGTTCGGCGGGGCGCCAGACGACGCCTACCCCGACGCTGCCGTCGAAGATGTCCACCCCGGTCGTGCCGTAAAGCGCGGGCCGGAGGTATTCCCCCTCCACGAAAAGGTCGAGAAAGGGCTTGGGCAGGAAGTCCAGGGCGGCGGAAACGCCGGGACCCGGGGTCATGAGGGACGCGTCGAGGGGGAAATACCAGGCGGGCATGAGCCGGAAGGCGACCGTCGTTTCGGCGTGGAGATAGCCCGCTCCGGCGGAAGCCGCCAGGGCCGCGGCGAGCGCCGCGGAGCGGAAGCGAAACCCCTGGGTGTATTTCATCCACGTCCGTATGGCCATCCTACTCTCCCAAATCCGCCAGGGCCCTTCCGAGCCCGGTCCGGGCGCTCTCGTTACCGGGGTCGAGGGTAAGCGCCCTATTGTACCAGTCCCTGGCTTCGCCGGGCCGCTTCGTGAGCATCGCGACGTTTCCGAGGTTCACCGCCGCGGCGGCGGAGCCCAGGTCGAAAGATTTCCGGAACTCGGCCTCGGCCTCCGGGTAAAGGCCGGCGCGGACATAGAGGAGGCCGAGCCTGTTCTCGAGGCCCGCCGCGTCCCCGCCCGCCCGGAGTTGTTCCTGCAGGGCCAGGATTTTCGGCCTGAATTCCGCGGTAATATAACGGAGCAAATCGGTTTCCACCGCGTCCTTCACCGCCTTCTCCCCGGGCTTGGCGAAGGCGGAATCCTCCCCGCCCGGGTTGACCGGGGGATAGGTTCCCCACGCCTCCTCGACGAATACGGGGTCGAGGTTCGCCCCCGAGGAAATCGCGTCGCGAAGCTGCGCGACCGCGTCGTACCAGCAGTTCACGAAACCTTCCCGGAGTTTGGAGAAGCCGACGGGTATCCAGACCGAGTCGCCCATGACCAGGTAGTTCGCGTCGGAATCGAAATAGGTAGCCGCCTCCTTCCCGGTTATCCCGAGGTCGAGGAGCACGACGAGATCGTTATCGAGGGGGAGGAGGGCCGCGCGTATGCCTACGGCCTCGAGGGCCGAGGCGTAGAGGAGCGCGAGGTCGTCGCTGTCCCCGCTCCGGTACGAGAGGGTTTGGGAGGGAAACTGGACGTAGTCTAGGAGGGACGGGTCCCTGTGGGTCAGGTCGTAGGGCGTCTCGGTATCGCGCCGCCACTCGATGCCCCCGGTTTTCATGCCCTCGAAGGCGTACATGGCGAACTGCATGTTCCGGATAAGGCCGGGACGCAGGGAGCTTCTCGCGATTCCGACGAGATACTTCGAAAAATCGAGGATGGAGGGGGAATCGGAAGACACGCAGGCCGCGAGAACCGCGGGATCGCCCCAGCGCATCCTGTTACGGTTGTATACCTTGAGGACGACCGGCGTCACGGAGCTCCGGCTTTTCCCGAGGAGCTTGTACTCGATCCTCACCTCGCCCGGGATTTGGCCGTCCTCGGTAAAACCGAGAATCGCGTCGGACAGGTCTGCCAGAAGAGAGGCTGAAACCGTCTTGCCCCTCGGTATTTGGGAAAAGGTTCCGCAGACTCGGGCGGAGTTCGAGTAGCCCTTGGCCGCGAAGGAGACCGTCACGTCGGTAACCTCCGCCGACTCGCCGTTTTTGATCTCGAGGGTCCCCGACGGAACGTCGCGATACAGGGCGTACAGCATGGGGAACAGGGGTTGGGAGCCGGCGAGCGAGGCCGAGACGAGTCCCGAGGCCTTCTTCGTGCTCACCGTAGCCCTCGCCGAAATGCCCGCCAGGAGCCCTTCGTACAGGGGCGAGCCGGGATACTCGTAGGCGCGGTATCCGGTACCGAAGGACAGGGTAAAACCGGGGGAAAACCTGAAGCCCACCGAGGCGTCCAGTCCCCACCAGAGGTTCGAGGCGGACAGGGTATCGAAATCCGCGCGGTAGGCGCCCCCGGAAAGCCCGCCCGAAACCTCGACCCGCGACCAGGGCCGGTAGAGGACGGAGGCGCCTAACCCGCCCCGCGCGAGGGTCGCGAAAGTTCCGGTGTTCCGCAGGGGGAGCACGATAATACCGCCGGTCGCCCCCAGGATCGCGCGATCCGCCAAGAGAACGCCGGCGTCGACCGTCGCCCCCCCGCCGACCGAAAACAGGAATGCCGATTCCTCGCCAAGGGGAATTTGGACTTCCGGTTTCAGCGTGAAGGATAAATCCAGCGCGAAGGCGACGCCCGAGAGCATGAGAAAAATATGAATAGGTAAGCGCATATACTTTTTATGTTCCACCCTCAATGGAAACCTCCAGAAGGGTATAGCAGTATTCTAACATACTATTGGAGATACCTCAGGTTTTCAGTCCGAGCGTATCGCCAAAATCAACAAAATTTACAATATTAAAGTTAAAAAAAGACCGATCCGCTCGGGACCGGTCTTCGGCAACCTGTTCAATACGTATCAAACCTTGAAACTGCCGAGTTTCGTGAAGTCCAGGGTGGCGAAATAATCGTCCACGGTCTCGGGGCGGCGAATCTCGACGATTACCCCGTCCTCCCGGAGGATGAGCTCCCCTGCGCGGAGTTTCGCGTTGTAATTGAAGCCCATGGCCCGGCCGTGGGCTCCCGCGTCGTGGATGACGACGAAGTCGCCCTTGTCGATGGCGGGAAGCTCCCGCTGTACCGCGAACTTGTCGCAGTTCTCGCAGAGGGAACCGACGACGTCGTATACCCTGTCGGCCTTGGCGTTCTCCTTCCCCACCACCGACACGTGGTGGTAGGCGCCGTACATGCCGGGGCGCATAAGGTCGGCCATGCTCGCGTCCACCCCGATATACTCGCGGTAGATGTGCTTCTCGTGAATGGCTTTCGTAACGAGCCAGCCGTAGGGACCGGTGAAGGGGCGGCCGCACTCGAAGAAAATCTTCACGTCGCCGAAACCGGCGGCTTTCAGCATCGAATCGTAGGCCTTCCGCATCCCGGCGGCCACGTAGCCGTAGTCCACGGCCTTTTGCCCGGGCTTGTACGGAATGCCGATTCCTCCGCCCATGTTGATGAACTCTACCTCGATCCCGAGTTTTTCCTTCAGCTCGACCGCAAGGCCGAAAAGGAGCTCCGCGGTTTCCACGAAGTAGTCGGGGTTCAGCTCGTTCGAGGCAACCATTGTGTGAAGCCCGAAGCGCTTGGCGCCCCGCTTTTTCGCCTCGGCATAGGCCTCGAACATTTGGGGCCGGGTAAGGCCGTATTTCGCCTCCTCGGGCTTTCCGATCAGGGCATTGCCCTCCTTGAGGGGTCCCGGGTTGTAACGGAAGCAGATCAGCTCCGGGATGCCGCCGATCGCCTTGTCGAGGTAGTCGACGTGGGTCAGGTCGTCCAGGTTGATGATCGCGCCCATGAGGTTCGCGTAGACGTATTCCTTTTCCGGGGTCTCGTTGGAGGTGAACATGACCTTTTCGCCCGTAAGGCCGGACTTCTGGGCCAGGATCAGCTCGGGCATGCTCGAGCAGTCCGCCCCGAGGCCCTCGGAGGCGAGAATCTTGAGGACGTAGGGGTTCGGGCAGGCCTTTACGGCGAAATAGTTCATGAAGCCCGGGAAACCCGCGAAGGCCCGGTTGAAGCGGCGGGCATGTTCGCGGATCGCCTGTTCGTCGTAGAGGTAAAAGGGGGTCGGGTACGCTTCCGAGAGCCCGGTCAGGGCCTGCAGGTTCAAGGGAAAGGTTTTATCGCTCATATAGTACTCCTCACGGCA
>QKCE01000203.1 GCA_003245785.1 Spirochaetales bacterium
GAGCCGTCCGCGGCTGTCGAGCAGCTGGCCGATGACGGGCCGCAAGGCCAGGGCCGCGATGGAATAGAGCCCGGTCGACAAGCCCGCGGCGGCGTTGCTCCCGCCCATGGCCTTCACGTACAGGGGAACCGAGACGAGCAGGATGAAATGGGCGAGATTGGCCATTACGTTCAGGGAGAGTACCATGGCGTACTGGGCGGTCCAGAGCCGGTCTTCGTGTTTCTTGTTCATGTTCGTTTTCCTTAGTCCCGGCGATCCCTGATCTTCGAAATCAGGTCGATGAACCCGACGATCAGGTTATTGTAGGAATTCCTCACCCGCCGGAAGGAGGCGAAGGATTCGTTGAAATTTCCCGTTTCGATAATGCGGGCCGTTTCCCGGATCCGCTCGTGGAAGGCCTCGTATTCCGCGACGAGTATCCGGTACTCGCCCTTTTCGCCGAAGGCCTCGCGGCCCTCGCCGAGGAGCCATTTGCCCACGCCGCTCGCCCGGTAGTCGGAGGACGCCTCGCGGTCGATCAGGACGTCGCCGTCCTTGAAGATCATCGCGCGGATCGCCGCCCCGATATTTTCCATCCGCCTGAGCAGGCGGACCATGATGTCCCCGATTTGGAGCGGGAGCCTTCCTGCGGGGAAGGACCCGGAGCGGTCGGCCGATTCCCAGGGCTCGATGATCGCGCCGACGCGCCTTCCGCTCCCGGCGGACCATTCGAGGATTTTCAGGAGGTCGTCCTGGGCCTTCGTTATCTCCCGGGCGCGGGAATCGATGACCCCCACGTCGGTATTGATCTTGCCGTAGGAGTTCTTGATCTCTTCCATCGACCCGCTGATCTCCCGGGCGCTGGCCGATATTTCCCTCGAGCCCGAGGTGATCTTGCCGGACATCGAGTCGAGCATCTCGGTCGAGAGGAGGATTTCCCCGCTGCCCGTCGCGGCCTCCGCCGCCTTGTCGGCGATTCGCCTGAAGGCCTCGACGAAGAGGGAGACCTGGGTTGCCACGTCGCTGAACGACGCCTCGCTCGCCTCCCCGGACTTGAGGACCTGGGCCATCCCGGCGTTCACCCCGTTCAGGGACGCGGCGATGGCGCGGGCGTTCTCCGCGGCGGACTCGGCGAGCTTGCGGATTTCCTCGGCGACGACGGAAAAGCCCCGCCCCGCGTCTCCCGCGTGGGCCGCCTCGATCGCCGCGTTCATGGCCAGCATGTTCGTCTGGCTCGCGATGCCGTCTATCACGCCGATGATGTCCATCATGCCTTCCACGTCGCCCGAGATCCCGCGGATCTTCCCGTTTGATTCGGAGAGGATGTTCCGGCCCTCGCCCACGGTCTCCATCAGCCCGTCCGCAGAACGCGAGCGTTCCGCGGTAACCGAGGAAATTTCCGCCAGGGACTTGTCCATCATCCGCACCGAGCCCGCTACCTGGGTAATGGCGCTTCCCTGGCTGACCACGTGGCCGGTCAGCGATTCTATCGTGGCGAGTATTTCCGTGACCGAGGAGGCGGACTTGAAGATCAGCTCGCTGAGGCCGGTCATCTCTTCCAGGATGCCGTTGACGTCCCGGGTAATGCCGTCGGATATCTTCCAGACGTCGCCGGCGTAATCCGTCGCGAGCACCGAGGCGGTGTCGCCCAGGGCTAGCATCTCCCGGGCGTCGTCCATGGACCGGTTGATCCCGGGGCGCACCTCCCGCTCGTAGCGGAAGGTGACCTCGGCGAGGCGGGACTTTACGCCGCGGGCCAAAAAGAAGCCCGCGACGAGGCCGGCCGCCAGGGTTATGGCCGCGCCGAATAGCGGCGGAATAGCGAAGAGACTCCCCAGGACGGCGGGGAGCGTCGCGAGCGCGATAACGAGGGCGTAAATAGGAATCGAAAAGGGCATCGCCCTTTTCGTCACGGCTTTTTCCGACGCGGCTTTTACGGGCATATTTTCCCCCGGCGTTTGTGTTTCCATAAACTGAGCGTAAACGAAAAGTGCCGGAAGGATGGAGTCCCCCCGGCACTTGACTGAGCACTTACCCTGTCTTACTTGATTTCGGTCTCGAACTGGCCGCCGCCGATGCGGGGGCGAACGACCTTGCCCTGCTTCTCGGCTTCCTTGACGAGCTTGGCTTCCGCGTGGGCGTCGTCCCAGTACTTGGCCTCGTGGGGGGAGTGGTCCGTGGCGGTTACCCACATCTCGGAGGCGAAGCTGGCGCGCAGCTCGTTGGCGATGTCTTCCTTCCAGGGCTTCCTGAGCACCTGGGTGGTGATGCGGCGGGTCGTGCGGCCCGCGGCGTGCATGATGAGCTCGGCGATTTCCCAGGCGCGCTTGTAGGCGGCGTCGGTGTCCTCGCAGATCTCGTTGATCATGCCGTACTGGAGGGCCTTCTTCGCGGTGATGATCTCGCCGGTGAGCTCCGCGTAGGCGAATCTCTTGCGGCCCATCAGCTCGCGCCAGGCGATCTGGATGCCGTCGCCGGGAACCATGTTGGTGCGGAAGTGCATCTCGGTGGTCCACGCGTCGGCGGTCGCGAGGGTAATGTCGCTGAAGAGCACGAGGTCGGTGTGGTAGGACGCGCCGGTCCACACGCCGATGGTGGGGACTTCGAGGTCGAAGACCTGGCCCTCGATGTCGTTGGTGCCGTCGTAGTACTGGTAGTCGTACATCTTCCAGGACTCGTGGGGCTCGGAGCCGTACTCGCGGCAGGGCATCCACTCGCCGGTTTCCTTGTTGATGCGGCCGATACCCTTGAAGGTGTCGGGACCGATACCGCCGAGGATGATTACCTCGTTGTCCGGGTCGCGGCCGGCCCAGTCGAAGAAGTAGTGGAGACCCTGGTGAAGCTCGGCGCTCCACTGGACGGGGCCGCCGTGGGTGTGCATCTTCGCCTCGAGGATGCCGTTCTCGCGGCGCATCTTGATGCAGCCCTTGAGCTTCTCGGAATACTCCTCGAAGGGCATGTGGGGAATGGTGTAGAGCTCTTCGTGCGGGATTTCCTTTCGCTTGCCCGCGTCGGATTCATAGTTAGCCTTGATCATGAAAAATGCCTCCCGATCTATCTAATCGTAATTTCGCAAAACGTATTTGCATGTACCCACAGTATGGGAGGAATTTCAATTCCGCAAGTGCCATAACAAAAAATGGCAATCGCATAACGCAAAATGATAATCCCAAACCGCGGGAATAAATAATACAATGCAAGTACATCAGCAACGACAAAGGAAGCGTAAAATGGGAAGATTGGACGATAAGGTCGCGATTGTCACCGGCGGTAATTCCGGCATCGGCCGGGCTACGGCCCAGCTCTTCGTCAGGGAAGGGGCCAAGGTGGTCATTACCGGCAGAAGGGAAGGGAACAACCTGGAAGTTCTCGCGGAACTCAAGGCCCTGGGCGGCGACGCCATCGCCGTGACGGCCGACGTGGCGAAGAAAGAAGACTGCCGCAAGATCGTCGCCGAGACGATCGCGAAGTACGGCAGGATCGACGTGCTCGTCAACAACGCGGGCATCGCCGACAAGCACATGCCCATCACGGCCTGCACCGAGGACTGGTACATGGAAGTCTGCCTGATCGACCAGTTCTCCGTGTTCTACATGAGCAAGTACGCCCTGGAGCACATGGCGAAGGTCGGCAAGGGTTCCATCGTGAACGTGTCCTCCATCGGCAGCCAGGGCATCGCGGGCATTTCCTACAGCGCCGCCAAGGCCGCGGTGAACGGCATGACCAAGAACATCGCGCTGCAGTTCTCCCCCACGGGAATCCGCTGCAACGCGGTCGGCCCCGGCCCGACCCCGACGCCCCTCAACGCGCCGGAGGCCTTCGCCACCTTCAACCAGGAATTCGCGGCGGCCTGCGCCCGGCACATCGACCTGACCGTGCCGGAAGCCCACGTGGAAGACCAGGCGGAAGCGATCCTGTATTTCGCGAGCGACGCGTCGAAGGCCGTTACCGGCCAGATCATCTACGTCGATCACGGAACGACCCTTTACTGACGGGAAAGACTACCCGCCGGGCAGC
>QKCE01000188.1 GCA_003245785.1 Spirochaetales bacterium
CGCCGAACGTACGGAAGAAGTCTCCCACCTCGGCAAGGAGATCCTCGTCGGGCATTTGCGCCCGGGCGGCCGCCACCCTATCCCCGTGCACGCAGGTTTCATGGCTTTCGTCGAGGTTTTCTTCTTCGGTTTCCTTCGCTTTCATCTATTTCGTCCGCCTTTATTTGAATATATGCTCAAGTGAGCATATTGTCAATTAGCTTAGTGACGCTCTCAGCAATCGAATTAACGATTCGCGTCGCCCACGCAGTATCGCTTTAGCCGTATATTTCAAGCGGAGGTATACGATGGAATTCGACATAACCACCCCGGCCCTGCTCTTTTCGGCCATTTCACTGTGGATGCTCGCCTTTACCAACCGTTTTCTCGCGGTAGCAAACCTAGTGAGGCAGTTTACCGCGCTCTACGTGGAAACCAGGGAGGAGGGCATTTTCCGACAACTGCGGAATTTTCGGGTACGCCTTGCCCTCATTAAGCACACCCAGCTCTACGGGGTCATAAGTTTCCTCTTTTGCGTAATATGCATGTTCCTGATTTTCTCGGGCCTGACGCTTCCGGCGGAAATCGTATTCGGGGCAAGCCTCGTCGCCCTCATGGTTTCCTTGGGTCTTTCCCTCGCGGAGGTATTCCTATCAATCGACGCGCTTAAGCTGGAGTTGGAGAAAGCGGAACGGGCCCACGAATAGACGGTTAGAAAAAATCAGGGATTCGGCTGGGCTACGGCGAGAGCCATGATCGCGTCCCAGGTCCCGTCGGCTTTCATCGCGGCGAGAGCCCGGTCAAAGGCCGCCAGGGAAGCGAGGGCGGCAGGGCTCCCCCGGGAGAACGCCACGTACGCGGGTTGGGAGGCGACGGGAGGCCTTATTTCCCGCACCTTGGACCAAAATCCGGGCAAGGTTCGGGTCTCGTACTTCAGGCCGATGGGATTATCGATCATGAGGGAAATGCGCCCATAATAAAGCATGCGCGCCAATTGCTCGGTATCCGTCGTTGTCACGGACGTAATCTTTCCCGACGAAATGAGCCCGTCAAAGGCGGGACTGTAGGAAAAACCCCGGACAATCCCGACGGTCAATCCTTCTAACCGCGAAAGATCCCCCTCGAAGGGAGGTTCCTCCCCCTTAACCGCGAAGAGGCATTGTTCGTATTCGACCAAGGGGGTTTCCGGGAATACGAGGTATTCCATGCGTTCCTTGGTCTTGAGGGTATTGCATACAACGTCGACCGTACCCTGCCTGGCCATTTCGAGGATTCTTGGGAAAGGCGCCTCCACGAGCTCAATCTCGATGCCCGCGCGGGAAAAAGCCGTATTAGCCAGCACATAATCGTAATATTCCGTTACCTCATCCCGGTTCCCGTGCCCCAGGCGAAGGATCGTTCCGGCGGGAACGGTTTGGGCGTAGGCCGCCGTAATACACGCGTAGGCTGCCAAGATGAGGGCAAGTCGGGTTTTCATTGAAATATCTCCGTCAACGTCGATTCAATTCAAGTATAGCCATGGGCCCGCAGGACGCAACGTGGACGAAACCCGAAGGGCGCGTAAAAAAAAGCCGGTTCCCCGAGGGGAACCGGCCGGTGTTACCGTTCGCTATCCAGCGATTAGATGGTGAACAGCAGGTCCATGTAGGTCGGCATGGGCCAGTACTCCTTCGGGAGGAGCTTCTCAAGCTTGTCGATGGGCGCGCGAAGCTCGGTCATCGCGGCAAACACGGCGTCGCGATAGGCTTCGGCCTGCTTAAGCACGTCGCCGATATCCTTGGTGGCGAGGCGGGCGGCTTCGAGCTTGTCGGCGATGGCGGCGGCTTCCTCCACGAGGGCGGAGACTTCGGTCAGCTTCTTCTTGAGGGAAGCGGACTTCACGCCGGAGGCTTCGAGGGTCTGGAGCTGGGCCGCGAGCTCGACGGCGTAGTCGGAGCACACGGGCAGGATCTCGCGGGTGGCCATCTCGAAGGCGACGCCGGCCTCGATGTTGATCTGCTTGGAATACTTCTCGAGGACGATGTCCAGGCGGGCGTGGATCTCTTCCTTGGTGAGGACCTTGTGCTTGGTGAAGATCTTGACGGAGTCTTCCTTGGCGAAATAGGGCCAAGCCTCGACGGAGCTGGTGAGGTTCGGGAGCCCGCGCTTGTTGGCCTCGGCGAGCCACTCGTCGGTGTAGCCGTTGCCGTTGAACACGACGCGGCTATGCTTCTTCCAGGTCTCGGTAACGATGTCCTTAACCGCGGCGCTGAGGTCCTTGGCGCCCTTGATCTTGGGCAGGAACTCGTCGAGGATCTCGGCGACGATGGTGTTGAGCACGAAGTTCGGGCCGGAGATGGACTCGCTGGAGGGCACCATGCGGAACTCGAACTTATTGCCGGTGAAGGCGAAGGGGCTGGTGCGGTTGCGGTCCGTGAGGTCCTTGGGAAGCTTCGGGAGGGTGGTAACGCCGAGCTCGAGCTTCTTGCCTTCGGCGGAGGAAAGGGTCTTGCCGGAGGCGATGCCCTCGAAGATTTCCTGGAGCTGCTCGCCGAGGAAGATCGAGATGATGGCGGGGGCAGCCTCGTTGGCGCCGAGGCGGTGGTCGTTACCGGTGTTGGCGGCGGAGAGGCGGAGCAGGGGCGCGTAGGTATCGACGGCCTTAATCACCGCGGAGACGAACACGAGGAAGGTAAGGTTCTCGTGGGGGGTCTTTCCGGGATTCATGAGGTTGATGCCGTCGTCGGTGCCGATGGACCAGTTGTTGTGCTTTCCCGAGCCGTTCACGCCGGCGAAGGGCTTTTCGTGGAGCAGGCAGACGAGACCGTGGCGTTTGGCGACCTTTTTCAGGGTCTGCATCACCAGCTGGTTCTGGTCGGTGGCCACGTTAGCCATGCCGTAGATCGGGGCGAGCTCGAACTGGTTCGGCGCTACCTCGTTGTGCTGGGTCTTGGCGGGAATGCCGACCTTCCAGAGTTCTTCGTTCACGTCGGACATGTAGGCGGCTACCCGCTCGGGGATCTTGCCGAAGTAGTGGTCCTCGAGTTCCTGACCCTTCGGGGGCAGGGCGCCGAATACGGTGCGACCGGTAAGTTTCAGGTCCTGGCGCTCGGCGTAGAGCTTCTCGTCCACGAGGAAGTATTCCTGCTCGGGACCGACGGAGGCGACCACGCGCTTGGAAGTGGTGTTGCCCATGGCCTTGAGTACCGCGATGGAAGAATCGCTCACGGCCTGCATCGAGCGAAGGAGCGGGGTCTTTTTGTCGAGGGCCTCGCCGTGGTAACCGACGAAGGCGGTGGGGATCACGAGGGTCTTGCAGTTACCCTCATCGTTGATGTACGCGGGGCTGGTGACGTCCCAGGCGGTGTAGCCGCGGGCCTCGAAGGTGGCGCGGAGGCCGCCGGAGGGGAAACTGGAGGCGTCGGGCTCGCCCTGGATGAGCTCCTTGCCGGAGAACTCGAGGATCGCCAGGCCGTCGGAGGTCGGGGAAATGAAGGAGTCGTGCTTTTCGGCGGTAAGTCCGGTCATCGGCTGGAACCAGTGAGTGT
This sequence comes from Spirochaetales bacterium, assembly GCA_003245785.1. Classification (GTDB taxonomy): domain Bacteria; phylum Spirochaetota; class Spirochaetia; order Treponematales; family Treponemataceae; genus Teretinema. Next base: position 3,507 of record QKCE01000188.1, read on the forward strand.
AGTGCGTGGCGCCCTTCTCAATGGCCCAATCCTTCATGGCGTTCGCGACCACTTCGGCGCACGCGACGGTGAGTTCGCTTTCGCCGGCCTGAACGGCCTTGACTTCCTTGTAAATCGCCTTGGGAAGCCGATCCCGCATGACAGAATCGCCGAACGCGTTCGTGCCGTACACTTCATTAAAGGGCATAGAGTACCTCCTGGTATCCGATGGTCGGACATACGCCTTTGCATGTCTCGACTCTCATTATTTTGTATATTTATACCATAAACTCGTATATATGTTCAATCTTACGATCCGAAAGAGGGGTTTTTTATCGGTTTTTTATGGAAACTTTCGACGCATCCCCGTCGAGGGTATCCCAAATCCGCGGGTCTTCCTGACCGAGCCGCCAAAACGAAAGCCGGGAAATACCCTTCCCCCGATAAATTTTCGCCCGTTCCGCCACGGAGCCCGAATCCTCGTAATATACTTTCACCCGCACGGT
>QKCE01000048.1 GCA_003245785.1 Spirochaetales bacterium
TCCGCCACCCTCGGCGACACGACCCTGGTAGGCGAGGCCCGCCTCGCCCGGGGGGAGAAAAAGCCCGTGGTAACCTGTCCCCTCGGAATCGCGGGGCTCTCCCTCTCCCAAACGGTACCCAACCGGTCCCTCGGCGCGGACCGGGGCCTCTATGCAGCGCTCCTCGGCATCATCCCGGCGTCCATGCTGGCCTTCGGCTTCGTCATCTCCCTGGTCCTCGGCCGCTCGATAACCGCCCCGGTCCTCCGGATACGGAAGCGCCTGGCCGCGATCGCGGCGAGCGACTTCGGACGGGACCCGGGCATCGAGTGGGACAACGAGCTCGGCGACGTGGGCCGAGGAATCAACGCCATGTCCGCGGAGATCCGCTCGCTCCTGGAGACCCGCGTCGCGGACGAGCGAAAGAAAAGGGACCTCGAATACCGCATGCTCCAGAGCCAGATCAACCCGCATTTCCTCTATAATACCCTCGCGTCAATCAAGTGGATGGCGACGATACAGGGCGCCTCGGGAATCGCCGAGATGACCACGGCCCTCGCGCGGCTCATGAAGAACGTTATCAAGGGCGCGCGGACCGTCGTTCCCCTCCGCGACGAGATCGCCCTCCTCGACGATTACTACGTCATCCAGCGCTACCGCCACGGCAGCGCGATACGCTTCGACAAGGACGTCCCGGAAGGCCTGATGGACGCCCAGGTCCCCTGCTTCGTGCTCCAGCCCCTCATGGAAAACTCGATATTCCACGGCATCGAGCCCAACGGCGGCATCGGCAGGATAGGCCTCGGCGCGAGGCGGACGGAGTCGGGGGACGTGGAAATCGTCCTCGAGGACGACGGCGTCGGCCTGCCCGAGGAAGCCCCGGGCGGGGACGCGGATACCCGGACGGGGGAAGGCGGGGACTCGGGGCTCTTCGTGAAGATAGGAATCGAGAGCGTGGACCAGAGAATTCGCCACGCCTTCGGCGACGGCTACGGCCTCACCGTCGGGCCGGGCCCGGAAGGCGGCACGGTCGCGCGGCTCCGGGTACCCTGGAAGGAAGAGACGACATGAGATACAAGATAGTCATCGCCGACGACGAACCGTTAGTTACCGTCGGCCTCCAATCGATGGTGGACTGGGAAAGCCTCGACCTCTCGATCGCGGGGGTCGCGAGAAACGGCGACCAGCTCATGAAGCTGATCGAGGAAACCTCGCCGGACATCGTGATCACGGATATCCGCATGCCGCTCCGGTCCGGGCTCGACGTGATGGAGGAATGCGCGAAGCGGTTCGGCAGGCGTCCCCTTTTCATCGTCCTCACGAGCCACGAGGAATACTCCTACGCGAAGCGGGCGATCGAATGCCAGGCCGTCAGCTATCTCGTCAAGCTGGAGCTTTCGACCGAATCCCTCCTCGAGGCACTTCGCCGTTCCGTTTCCATACTGGAGGAAAGCCGCGCCTCCGCGGGGCCGGAAGGCGAGGACATGCGGCCCTTCGTGGACAAATTCCTGGTACGCCTCCTGAACGGGCTTTTCGAGTCCCGCGAGGCCTTCACCGGGCAAATGGAAGCCCTTGGGGTCTCCCTCGAGGGGAAACTCTTTTACGTCGCCTACGCCGGCATGGAGGACGTCGAGCGGACTCGCGGCTCCCTGGACCGGCAAATGGCCCTGTACTCGAGCTCCCTCGGCATCGTGCGCGACACCGTCGCCCGCTTTCTCGAATGCCGCATCGTGAGCCTCGACCTCACCCACTTCGCCATCCTCTTCGTCGGCCGGGAGGAATCCCGGGACCGCGCGGAAAGCCTCGCGAGGGAAGCCCTTACCCATGCCATGGGCCTCGTCCGGAACTATTTCGCGGTAACCCTTACCGTGGCGGTGGGGCGGCCGGTCTTCGACCCCTGGAACCTCCACGAATCCTTCTCCTCGGCCCGAAGGCTTTACGCCCTCGGGATTCGGGCGGAAAACGGCCCGGCCTTCGACGCCGAGACCGAAAACGGGGACGAGGGCGGCGGCTTCGACGTCGCCCGTTACCGCGACGACCTGTCCCGGGCCTTCCGGGAGCTGGATCTCGACGCCCTCGCCGCGACCCTCGGCCGCGAAGCCGAACGGCTCGGGGAATCCGGGGCGGACCACGCCCACGCCATGGACGCGGCGTCGGGAATCCTGTTCATGGCGGTCTCGCTGCTCCCCGAGGGGGAAGACATACTCTCGGAAATCTTCTCCTCCGAGCGGCTCGGATACCGGGTTCTGTACGAATACAAGACCGCGGCGGAATGCGTCGACTGGATCGCGCGGCTCCGGGACGGAATCGTCGCCTCCCTTCGCGGCAGGAAGCGCGATTACCGGGGGCTCACCGTCGCGAAGGTCCAGCGGTACATCGACGGGAACGTGGACAGGAAACTGACCCTCGGGGAGGTGGCATCGATCCACGGCCTGAGCCAGAATTACCTGAGCACCCTTTTCTCGCGGTACGCCGGGTGCAGTTTCGTGGAGTACGTTACGAAGGCGAAGATTACCGCCGCGAAACGGATGCTCCTCGCGGGAAACGACAGGGTGCAGGACGTTTCGGAGAAACTGGGGTTCGAAAGCGCGTTCTACTTCAGCAAGGTGTTCAAGAAAACCGTGGGCGTGTCGCCCCGGGAATACGCGCAAAGGAGTAACGACCGTGTACCGGGAAATAACGAAGATCCTTCCTGAGAAATTCGCCCCATACGCCCCCTTCCCCCCGGCCGACGTCCGGGCGTTCTGGGAAGGGCTCGAGCCGGACCTGGCGGCGTCCCTCGTCGCCGCCGGGGAAAGCCGGGCGGGTTACGGGTACCCCGCCCTTCCGGCCTCGCTCTACCTGGATTTCAAGCGGACGGGAAACCGGGCGCGGTTCGAGGAGCGCTACTTTTCCCGCCGCCGCGCCCTGAACGACTTCGTCCTCGCCGAATGCGTCGCCGGGGACGGCCGCTTTCTCGACGGCGTCGTCGACGGCCTGGACGCGCTCTGTTCCGAATGCGGGTGGCAGCTTCCCGCCCACAACTCCTACGTGCGCGACACCCCCCAGCTGCCCCTCCCCTCGGCGACGCGGCCCGTGCTGGACCTCTTCGCCTGCGAGACCGGCGCCCAGCTTTCGGTTACCGCGTACCTTTTGGGCTCCCGGCTCGACGCGGTGAGCCCCTTCGTCCGCGAGCGGGTCGCCGCCGCCGTGCGGCAGCGGATACTCGAGCCCTACCTTGGCGGGCATTTCTGGTGGATGGGCGACGGGGACGAGCCCATGAACAACTGGACGCCCTGGTGCACCCAAAACGTCCTCGTCGCGGCGGGCCTGTCCGATATCGACGGCGGAACCATGAGGGCCGTAATCGAAAAGGCGGCCAACGGCCTCGACTCCTTCCTGAAGGACTACGGCGACGACGGGTGCTGCAGCGAGGGCGCCCAATATTACCGGCACGCCGGGCTCTGCCTCCTCGGCGCGACGGAAATCCTGGAAGCCCTGGCGCCCTCGCGCTTCGCGCCCCTCTACCGCGAGCCGAAGATCAAAAATATCGCCGAGTACATCCGGAACGCCTACGTCGGTAACGGGTACTACGTGAATTTCGCGGACTGCTCGCCCCTGGCGGGACCCGCCGGGGCGCGGGAATTCCTTTTCGGCAAGCGGGTGGGAAGCCCCGCCCTGCAAGCCTTCGCGGCGGGCGATTATATGGAGAAGGGGGACAAAACCCTCCCGGAGGAGATCAACCTCCTCTACCGCCTCCAGTCCGTGGCCATGGCCCCGGAGATCCGGGAGTACGCCGAAGGCGCCCGGTCGGCAAACCGCGCGGCCCGCGGTGCCCTTCCCGCCGGGGCTGGCGCGGCACCCCTCTCCCGCGCGGCGCCGGCAGCCGGTACGTCGGCTGAGGGCGCTCCGCCTCCCGACGAATTAGCCGCCGGTCAAGCCGCTTCCGGAGCCCAGTCCGCGCCCCGCGCCGACGCCCCGCTCCCCGACGCCTGGTACCCCAGCGTGGGCCTCCTGGTCGCCCGGTCGGAATCCCTCTGCCTCGCCGTAAAGGCCGGGGGCAACGACGACAGCCACAACCACAACGACACGGGAAGCTTCACCCTCTACAAAAACGGGCGGCCCTGCGTCATCGACCTGGGGGTGGAAACCTACACGGCCAAAACCTTTTCGCCCCGCCGCTACGAGATTTGGACCATGCAGTCTTCCTGGCACAACCTGCCTTCCTTCGGCCCCCATATGCAGGAAGCGGGCCCGGAATACCGCGCCCGCGACGTGGAGTACGTTCCGACTCCCGACGGCTCCTCCCTCTCGATGGAGATCGCGGGCGCATGGGGACGGGATAGCGGCGCGGAATCCTACCGGCGGCGGGTCGCCCTCTCGAGGTCGGCAGGACGGGTCACCGTCGAGGACCGATACCGGGGAAAATACCCGGCGACCATGCATCTGCTGACCGAACTGCAGCCCGAACCCTGCGACGGCGGTTTCCGCATAGGAAGCCTCGCCGACGTCACCGTCGAGGGCGCGTCGGGCGAGATCTCGATAGAGAGCGTGAAAATCGAAGACCCGCGGCTCGCCATCGCCTGGAAGGACCGGATTTACCGCGTCGGCATCCCCTTCGGCGAGGAATTGAAACTGATAATCGAATGAAAGGAGCGTGAATATGGGAATCGAAGTGAGCGTCCTCGGAACGGAAAAGGCCGGGAAAACCGGAGCGCGCGGCGGCCCCGGGGCGAAGGCGGGCGGCGACCCCGTCGGGGAACTCGCTCCCCGCGCCGTCGCGGAGTCGCCGGACCGCGTCTCCCTCGTCTTCGACGGCGAATACGAAGCCGGCGACGTCCTCCGGATCCGGACGACGGACGTTAACCGCCATCTGGTCCTTTGCCTGGACGATACCCTCGCCCCGACCATGGCCTACCTCTCCGGGTACGAATTCCGCTTCCCCGTCCCCTTCGCAGAGGCCCGCGGGGGCTATTCCCCAAGGGCGTTTACCGGCGCGCGCCACCTCCTTACGGCCCGTTACGCGACGGATGCGGAAATCGCGGCTTACAGGAATCTCGCGCTAAACCCCCACGACCACGGCGGCAACGAAGCCCTTTTTCCCCGCGCGGAGGCGAATATAGTGACCCGGGGCGAGACGGTCTTCGCGGCGCGGAACGCGATCGACGGGCTCACCGCGAGCGACGGCCACGGCGAGTGGCCCTGGACGAGCTGGGGAATCAACCGCGACCCCGCGGCCCGGCTCACCGTCCGCTTCGGGCGCCCCGTTCGGGTCGACCGGGCGGCGGTCTTCATCCGCACCGACTTTCCCCACGACGCCTGGTGGGAATCGGCCACGCTGAGGTTTTCCGACGGCTCCGAAATCCCCGTCCGCCTCGAAAAGCGCGCCGGGGCCCAGGTCGTCGAATTCCCCGCGCGCGTGGCGGAATGGGTAAGCGTCGACAGCCTCGTAAAGGCCGACGACCCGTCCCCCTTCCCGGCCCTTACCCAGCTGGAAATTTGGGGAACCGAGGCCTAGTCCCTCACGCCTTCGCGGAAGTCCCCGGGCGGGAGGGATTCTTCCCCACGGCCCGGAGGAAAATGACCATCGCGGCGAACTGGACGATCACCGAGAAAACGACCAGGGGCACCGCTCCCCACCGGTCGTAGAGAAGCCCGATAATCGCGCTCCCCACGAACCAGAAGGCCCCGAATACGGTATTGAACACCCCGAACGCCCGGGCCCGGCGGTCTTCCGCCACCCGGTCGCCTATCGCCGCCTTGAGGATCGACTCCTGGGTGCCGACGCTGATTCCCCAGAGGGCCATGCCCGCGAGAATCCAGCCGAAGGACCCGAGGAAGACCAGGGGCGCCGTGAATACCTCGGAAACGAAAAGGCCCGCCAGCGCGACGAGGCCGAAGCGGTCGTACAGCACGCCGAAGGCGAGGGCCGCCACCGCGTCGACCGCCATGGCCCCGGCGTAGAGGAGCGGAATCGCGTCCTCGCTGAAGGTACCGGCGTTTTTCAGGTGCAGGCCGATCAGGGGAAAATCCGTTATGCCCATGGCGAGTAGTCCGCTCGCGAGCGTGATGACCCAAAACACCCGGGGGAATCCCTTCCCGCTGAATTCCGGGGTCTTCGTCTTCACCTCGAAGCGGTCCGGGCGGGGAAAGAGAAACTTGCCCGCCAGGGCCAGGGCCACGACGAAGGCCGCCGGAATGAAAAGGAGCAACAACCCCTTGCGGTAAACCGCGAGGTTTCCTGCCCCGTTTCGGGTCACCAGGAGGAGGGAGAAGAGGGCCGGCCCGAGGAAGGCCCCTATCTGGTCCATCGCCTCGTGGAGGCCGAAGCCGAAGCCGCTGCCGGTCCGCTTCGCCGCGAAGGAAAGCACCGCGTCGTTGGCGGGTTTCCGGATCGCCTTCGCCGCCCGCTCGAGAAAGAGGAAGGCGATCGCGAGCCGCCACCCGTCAAGGAAGGCCATGAGCGGGAAGGAAACCATCTGCACGGCATAGCCGACGATTATGAAAACCCAGTATTTTTTCGTGCGGTCCGCGAGGGTTCCGGAAACGAGCCGGAGGGCGTAGCCCGCGAACTCCCCTATTCCCGCGGCGGCGCCGAGGGCGAAGGCGCTCGTGCCCAGGAGCTTGAGGTACTGGCCCGCCACGCTGCGGCCCCCCTCGTAGTTCATGTCCGCGAACAGGCTGATGAAGCCGAACAGGACGATAAAGGCGATGGCGCCGCGTTTCGTGAAGCGGGCGGTTTCTTCTTTCATGATTCCCCCTCGGGCGGTTTTGTTTTGGCTCACGGATTGGTTGAAATGTTCAACTTTCCTGTATAATTAACGTTTCCGTCATGGATATTATAAGGAGGCTGGACTAGAATTGTTACCAAAGGGGTCACCCATGACGACAAAAAAAGTTGCGTTTTTTGCCGGCGCGATCGCGACGTTCCTCGCGTTTTCTTCCTGCGCCACCATGCGGGCGAACATGCTCCTCCTCAGCGAGACGACGCCCGAGGACAAGGCGGAACTCCTGTTCCGCGACGGGCTCAACCGGTATCAGACCGATATCCTCCGGGATCAGGACCTGACGGCCATTCCGCAGGTACGGAAGCGGTTCCAGGACGCGTTGAAGCTCGACCCGAACAACGCCGGGGCGAAAAAATACCTCGCGAACCTCGAGGCCTTCCGGACCAAGCAGATCGACCTGAACCTCGCCACCGCCTCGAGCCTCGCGAAAAAGGAAAAGCGGTCCGCCAGCCAGGACTACGACTTGGTCGTCGCCGTGAAAAAACTGAAACAGCTCGACTCCCCGGCTCCGGAACTCAAGCTCTACGAGAAGACCGCCTCCGCGGTAAAGCCCCAGGTCGTAAAGACGCGCACCGACGAGCTCAACGCCCTCCAAAAGCAAATCGACGCCGAGACGGACCGGGCAGCGAAGCTCAAGAAACTCAGCAACGCCCGCCGCATGGCCGACAACATCCTGTTCATCGACCCCCTCAATCCTTCCGTGAGCCTCGCCCGCGACGGGATAGACCGGAAGATCGCGGAGCTCCAGAAAACCGCCGAGCCCGCGGCCAAGGTCGCCGCGGCCCCCGCGGCGAAAACCCCGGCCAAGGCCCCGGCGAAAAAGGCCGCGCCGACCCACGACTACGACGCGGACATTCAGGAAATTCTCGGGTCCGTCGACGTGCAGATCAACGCCCAAAAACCCGCCGAGGCCATGAACCTTATCCTGGCCAACCAGGACCGGCTCAAGGTCAAGGCGAACCAGGACAAGCTCGCGGCGAAAAAAGCCGAGGTGCAGAAGCTGGTCGCCTCGATTTACCAGGACGGCATCGACGCGTACAACGGCGAGGATTACGAAACTGCCCGGGCGGCCTTCATCAAGGTCGTGAAGTACGACGCGAACTACGAACAGGCGCAGGCCTACCTGGACCGCTCGGAAACCAAGCTCCGCGCGCTCTCGGGCCGATAAAGGAGACCCGACATGCCCCGCAAACCGGATAAAGCCGAGATATTCGACCTTCTGTTCGCCGCCTTCCTCGCCGGATGGTTCTTCCTCCCCCTTCAGGGCGGGCCTACCGGCATTGGCCCGGATACCTTCAGCCCGTGGAATTTCGCCTTCGCCTACGGCGCCGCGACCGGTGGCCACGGCATCGCCCTGGGCCTTCTCGCCGTCTGGCTCGTCCCGGCCTTCGCCCTCTGGCGCTTCGTGGCGGTCTTTCTTCCCGTCCGGGATCCCCGTTTCGTCGCGGCGGACTCGATAGTAAACGGAATCGCGCGAATCGCCGTGTCCGCCCTCGCCGCCTTCGTCGCGGCGGTACCGGCGCTTACCTTCGCCGACACCTCGCTCTGGTTCGCCGCCCAGCAACCCCTTACCTGGGTGGCCGCCGGGGCGATCCTGGCGGCCAACGTCGCGGCGGTCAGCGTCTTCCTCAGCAACCTCAATTACCGGGACCCGATTTACCAGGAATACCGGGAATTCCGGAAATCCACGGCGGGCAAGGACCTCTCGGCCAAGCAGGTAAAGGGCGCCGCCTTCCTGGACGTGTTCTTCCGCATCCGGAGCAAGCTCTTTTTCGCCTTCATCGGGATCATCTCGCTCATCCTGGCGGTTTTGAGCGTCACCCTGCTGAGCAATTACCGCGGCACCATCCTCAAGGCGGTGGGCGACGGCGCGAGGAGCCAGGTTGAGCAGGCCTCCGCGGCCTACCGGGTAAACCTCGGGGACTCCATCGCGATGAACGAGTACATGAACAGGCAGGTGGAGCTCAACGCGGGGGCCGCCTTCAACTACCACGACCTCACGGTGTACACGGACCTAAAGCGCGAGGTTTACCTCGACGACGAGGAGGCGAAGTTCGGCGACTACCGCGCCGAGTTCTCCACCCTCGACCCCTCCAGCCAGTTCCCGAAGGTTCCCGCCCTCACGGCGGAGGCCGTCGCGGCCTGGAAGGCGGCGAGCCTCCCGGATAATCGCGTGGTAAGCCTGGCGGACGCGGCGGCGGGCACGATCACCTACACGAGCCCGATCATCAAGATCGACACGGTGAGGAAGGGCGAGGAACGGATAAGGCGGGAACGCCTGCTCGGATTCTCCGTCATGACCTTCGACCGCGCGGTGATCATGCGGCCCTACTTCCGCACGCGGGTGACCGTCATCCTCATAACCGCGTTTTTCGCCTACGTCTCGATCGTCCTCACCTACCTCGTGGGGAACTACATCGTGAACCCCCTGCTTTTCCTGAGGATGAACGTCCGGAAGATTTCGGCCCTCCTTTCGACCATGATCCACGGGCAAAACAGGATCGCCGCGTCGGCCCTGGTCTACAACGACTGCGTCACGAGCCGCGACGAGATCAAGTCCCTTTCCACGGAAATAAACGACATGGTCTCGGTTATCCGGGGCATCGTGCCCTATATATCGGCCTCGACCCTCAAGAACGCGGAGATGGGGACCTCCTCGTCGACCAAGAAGGAACTCGCTTTCCTCTTCACCGACATCCGCGGGTTCACTACCCTCTGCGAGGGCATGAAGCCCGAAGACGTGGTGTCGGTACTCAACCGCTACCTGGATCTCGAGACCGAGATCATCCTCAACAACCACGGCGACGTGGACAAGTTCGTGGGCGACGAGATGATGGCCTTTTTCGAGGGCCCCAACAAGGAACTGAACGCCTGCAACGCGGCCATGCAGATCCGGCACGCGATGATGGAGGAAAAGGAACGGCGCGAGAAGGAAGGATTGCCCGTCGTGTCGATAGGCATCGGCATCAACGTGGGTCCCGTGATCTTCGGCTCCGTCGGCGCCCGGGACCGCATGGACTTCACCTCCATCGGCGACACGGTAAACCTCGCGGCGCGCCTCGAGGGGGCGAACAAGGCCTACGGCTCGAAGTCCCTAATTACCGAGGCCGTGTACGACAAGGTGAAAAACCATTACCTGTGCCGGGAAATAGACATGATCGCGGTGAAGGGAAAAACCGAGCCCGTGAGGATTTTCGAGATACTCCAGGCGGCGGAAGGGGCGAAGCCGAAACTGGTCGAGATAAAGACCCAGTTCGAGAAGGGCCTCGCGGCCTACCGCCGGGGCAAGTGGGAAGTCGCGGGCAAGTATTTCGCGAAGAATTCGGAGCTCTACCAGGACGCCCCGTCGGAAGCCTACGAAAAGCGGGTGCGCATGTTCATGCGGAACCCGCCGCCCGACGACTGGGACGGCGTGTTCAGGATGACGGTGAAATAACCGGCCGCGGAGGGGGCGTCAGCGCTCTTCGCGGAAATAGGGAACGCCGAGCCCCTTGGGGCCCTGCCGTTCCCTTTTTTTTCGCCCCGCGAGGAATACGAGCACCGTGATCGTCGCCACGTATGGCAGCATGTCCAGGAGCTGCGGGGAGAAAACCACCTTGTGCCCGAAAAGGGAGAGGTCCGCGTTCTGGAACTTGAAGCCGACCCCTTTTAGCGCGCCGAAGGCATAGGCCGCGAGGATCGCCTTCAGGGGGTTCCAGGAGCTGAAAATGACGAGGGCCACCGCGATCCAGCCCGCGCCGGCGGTAATGTTTTCCTGCCACCGGGGAACGAAGACCAGGGAGAGGAAGGCCCCGCCCACCCCGCAGAGAAAGCCCCCGGTCACGATATGGGCGTACTTGTAAAGCGACACGTGAATTCCCGAGGCGTCCGCCGCGCCGGGGTTTTCCCCCACCGCCCGGGCGTTGAGTCCCGCCCTGGTCCGTCCGAAGTAGACGGCGAGCACGACGGCCGAAACGATCGCGAGGTGCACGTAGGGGCTTTGCTCGAACAGGGCCTTCCCGAGGACGGGTATGTCCCGGAGCACCGGGACCGGGTAGGCCGCGAAGGCCTCGCGCACCGGGTCCGGCAGGGACTTGCCGGTGAGGCCCTTCCCGAGGTAGCCCGACACGCCGGTTCCGAAGATCGTGAGCACGAGGCCCGTAACCACCTGGTTGCCCCGGAGGGTCACGGTAATGGCCGCGTACACCAGGGCGCCCGCCGCGCCCGCCGCGCCGGCGGCCAGGATCGCGAGGACGGGGCTCGCCGTCGAAAGGGCGGCGGAAAAGCCGACCGAGGCGCCGAGGAGCATCATCCCCTCGATGCCGAGGTTGAGGTTCCCGACCTTCTCGCAGAGGATTCCCCCGAGGATCGCGAACAGGATATGGGTTCCCATCTGCACAGAGGTCTGGAGGAAATAGCCTAAGGCGTCTACGAAGGGATTCACTGGCGGGCCTCCTTGGCGTTGCCGTCGGAGGCGGGGTCCGGGGACCCGGCCTGCTTCGCGGACCCGGCCTGCTTCGCGGCTCCGGCGGTGCGCGCGAAGCGGTACCGGACGAAGAACTCGCTGCCGAGCACGAAGAAGATGATTATTCCCTGAAGGATCGAGGCGACCGACGCCGGGATCCTCATGGAACTTTGCAGGAACGAGCCGCCCTGGATCAGCATGGAAAAGAGGAAGGATACGGCGACGATGACGGGCGGGGAAAGCCGCGCGAGCCAGGTCGTGATGACGGCGGTAAAGCCGAGGCCCCCGGAGAGCTGGTCGGTCAGGGAATGCTCGATCGCCGAGGCCTGCATCATCCCCGCGACGCCGCAAAGGCCGCCGGAAAGGAGGACCGCCACCAGGGTAATCCGGGTCACGTTCATGCCCGCGTAACGGGCGGTGGTCGCGCTCTCGCCGAGCACGTCTATCTCGTAGCCGAGCTTCGTCTTCCTGAGCACCACGTAAAGGATCGCCACGAGGACGAGGGCCACGAGCCACCCCGCGTGTATGCCGAAGAGCTTCGGGATTACCGCGCCCTTTACGAAGGGGGCGATCTTCGGGAAGCCGTTCGCCGCCGGGTCCTTCCACGGGCCGTACTGCAGGTAGGAAATCCACTTGAGGGCCACGTAATTGAGCATCAGGGTGACCAGGGTCTCGCTGGCCCCGAAACGCGCCTTTAGCGCCGCGGGAATGAGGGCGTAGGCGCCGCCGAAGGCGAAGCCCGCGAGGAACATCAGGGGCAAAAGAAGGGCCGACGGCAGGTTCGGGAGACCGAAGGCGACGAGGGCCGCGCCGAACGCGCCGAGGTAAAACTGCCCCTCCGCGCCGATATTCCAGAACTTCATGCGGAAGGCCACGGCGATGCCGAGGGAGAGCACCGTAAGGGGAATCGCCTTGTTCACGGTCTCGCGGAAGCGGTAGGCCGAGGCGAGGGAACCCGACGCTATCTTGGCGAAGACCTCGAGGGGGTCGTAGCCGAGAAAGGCCATCATGACGGCGGAGGCCACGAGGGCCGCGCCCGCCGCGGCGAGGCGAAGCAGGGTATCCCGGAGGGGCGTCGAGTCCGGCCGGCTGACTATGTGGATCATGACGCCTCCCCCGCCCCGTGACCCATCATCAGGAGCCCGATGTCTTCCTTGCTCGCGAAACGGGGATCCACGATCCCCGTGACGCGGCCGCCGTTGAGGACCATGACGCGGTCCGAAAGTTCCATGAGCACGTCCAGGTCCTCCCCGATGAACAGGATCGCCACGCCCTTGGACTTCTGGGCGTTGAGCATGTCGTAAATCGTGATCGAGGCGCCTATGTCGAGGCCCCGCACGGGATAGGCGGTCAGGAGGAGCTTCGGCCCCAGCTCAATCTCGCGGCCGAGGAGCACCTTCTGGATATTCCCCCCCGAGAGCTTCCGCACGATATGGCTCACCGAGGGCGTCGCGATGTCGTACTCCCGCACGATCCGCTCCGCGTATTCCTTGCCCCCGGCGCGGTCAATGAAGGGACCCTTCGTCGCGCCGTAGCTCTTGAGGAGTATGTTGTCCGTAATGTCCATCCCCGCGACGAGGCCCATGCCGAGCCGGTCCTCGGGGATGAAGCTCATGCTGATTCCCCGGAGGAGGATGTCCCGGGGCGAAAGGCCCAGCATTTCCTCCTCGAGGAAGCGGACCGAACCCGCCGAGGCCCGCTCGAGCCCCGCGACGGTCTCGCAGAGCTCCTTCTGCCCCGAGCCCGCGATGCCCGCCACGCCGAGAATCTCCCCGCCGTGCAGGTCGAAGGAAACGGAATCGAGGCGCTTCACCCCTTCCTCTCCGCGGACGGTAAGGTCCCGCACGGAAAGCATGGGCTTCGGAGTCCGCTTGACCCCCGCCCGCTTGATCGAGAGGTCGACCGGGGCACCCACCATCAGCTCGGTGAGTTCCCGGGGGCTTGTCTCCGCGGTCGTCACGGTCCCCACGCTCTCGCCCTTCCGGAGCACGGTTACCCGGTCGGAGATCTCCATCACCTCGTTCAGCTTGTGGGTGATGATCACGATCGCGCAACCCTCGTCGCGCATCTTGCGGAGTATGGAAAAAAGGCGCCCGGTTTCCTGGGGGGTAAGCACCGCCGTCGGCTCGTCCAGGATAAGGACGTTCGCGCCGCGGTAAAGCACCTTGATTATCTCGACCGTCTGCTTCTCGCCGACGGACATGTCGTATATCTTCTTGTCCGGGTTCGTCACGAGCCCGAATCTCTTCTCTACCCGGTAAATTTTTTCGTTGATTTTCCGCTCGTTCACGAAAAGCCCGCCCTTCTCGCCCACGGAGATATTCTCGCGGGCGGTCATGACGGACACGAGCTTGAAGTGCTGGTGCACCATCCCGATCCCGGCGCGGATCGCGTCGTCGGGGGAGGAGAAGGAACGTTCCTTCCCGTCGACCAGGATACTCCCCGAATCGGGGGTATAAATGCCCGAAAGCATGTTCACGAGGGTGCTCTTGCCCGAGCCGTTCTCGCCCAAAAGCGCGAGAATCTCCCCCTTCCGCACGGAAAGGCTTACCTTCCGGTTGGCGGTCACGCTGCCGAAGGATTTCGTAATGTCCCGAAGTTCCACGTAGGGCGCGTCGTTCGTCATGCAGTTACGCTCCAAAGGAAAAATAAAAGGGACGGTTCCGGGGCGCGCGAGAAACGCGTTCCGGACCGTCCCGGTCAAGCAAGTTCGCCGCGTCGCCGGCCGATGCCGGCGGCGGCGCTCAAGGCAAGGGTCAGTTCGGGACGTTTCCGATCACGCCCTCGACGAACCAACCCATATTCCAGACCTCGTCGTCGGTCATGGTCGTACCGGCGGCCACCTTCACGGCGCCGGACTGGTCGGCGACGGGGCCGGCGAAGGGATTGAGCTCGCCGGAAACGATCTTGGCCCGCGCGGCCTCGACGGCTTCGGCGGTGCCCGGGGCGACGTTGGCGGTCAGCGCGTCCAGGGAGATCATGCCGGTGTCGAGACCGGTCCAGTACGCCCGGGAAGCCCAGGTGCCGGCGAGGATCTGGTTCACGTCGTCGGTATAGAAGGTCGCCCAGTGAAAGAGGGGGGCGGTCAGGTACGCGGCGGGAGCGGCGGTGGGGGTGGGGGTATTGTAACCGATCGCCCACGCGCCCGTTTCCTGGGCCGCGATCTGGGTGGCGGTGGTGTCCTGGTGCTGGGCCATAACGTCGCAGCCCTTGTTGAGGAGCGTGAGGGCGGCGGCCTTCTCAACGGCGGGATCGAACCAGGTGTTGGTCCAAATGACTTCCACGGTAGCGGTCGGGTTCACCGAGCGGACGCCGATGGTGAAGGCGTTGATTCC
>QKCE01000162.1 GCA_003245785.1 Spirochaetales bacterium
TATCCGGTCCTATTCGGAGCGGAAAGACCTTATCAAGGCGCTCCTGAACGAAAACGAATCCCTGAGCAATTCCAACATCGTCGTGCTCTCGGAGGACGGACGAACCGTGTATACCGCGGAATTTTACCAGGACAAGGACAACAAGCTATTCGGCGTATACGTCGTTTTCAGGGGGGCCGACAACGGGATCGCCGCGATCGCCCAGGCACCGAGCGCCGAATGGACCGGGACTTATTGGAAGCTTGACGATTCCCGGGTATATACCGTAGGTTCAGACGGTTCGGTGTCTTTTGGCAAGGACCTCTCGTACCTCACCCTCGACGAACCGCCCGAATCCTTCAGGAAGAACGCCACATCGGTGGAAGGTTTGGGCTCGGCGGACGCGAAACGCTTTATCGACAATATCCGGAGATCCGGCCAGCCCTACGCGGAACAGCAGGCGAACTATTACAGGCGTTTTTCCTATCCCTTTACGATATTTTTCGTGCTCTTCTTCTCCATCTCCCTCGGGGGCAGGTTCAACAAAAACGTAATCCTCATGAGCCTCCTGATAAGCCTTTCTATCGCGGTGACGTATTACGTAACCCAAATGGTGACCATGTTGTTCGCGAAATGGGAGTACATTTCCCCGCTCGCCGGCGCGTGGTTCCCGGTATTGTTATTCACCGTCCTCTCGGGGGCGGTACTCAAATTCGCAAGGACGTGACGAACATGCAAAAAATCGACCAAATATTCACCCTCGGCCATCAAGACTCCACCGGTTACGCCCGCACGGGGACCATCGAGCTTCCCCACGGTACGGTAAGAACCCCTGCGTTCATGCCCGTGGGCACGAACGCCACGGTCAAGGCGATGACGAAAGACGGGCTCGAGGAAATCGGGTTCGACATCATCCTCGCCAATACCTATCACCTTTACCTTCGGCCCGGCGTGGAGGTTCTCCGCGCGGCGGGCGGCCTGCACGGCTTCTCGGGCTGGAAGGGGAATTTCCTCACCGATTCCGGCGGATATCAGGTGTTTTCCCTTTCCCAATTCAGGAAAATCACCAAGGACGGCGTCAAGTTCCGCAGCCACATTGACGGCTCGACGCATTTCCTGACCCCTGAAAGCGTCGTGGGGCTTCAGGAAGCCTTCAACAGCGATATACAGATGCAGCTCGACGTGTGTACGGGGTACGGCACGACCTGGAAAAAAGCCAAGGAAGCCCTCGTAATCACGACCGATTGGGCTAAACGGGCTATGAAAACCTGGAAAGAAACGCCGGACGAATATCAGGGGAAGCTTTTCCCCATCGTTCAGGGAAACTTCTTCCACGATCTCCGCAAGGAAAGCGCTGAATCCGTGATCGATCTCGATCCCCCCGGAATCGCGATAGGCGGCCTGTCGGTCGGCGAACCGGCGGACGTGTACTCCGAATTCCTCGAATCCACCGCCCGCTTGCTCCCGCCCGCGAAACCGCGCTACGTGATGGGAATAGGCACACCCGATTATATACTCGAGGCGGTGCGGAACGGGATCGATATTTTCGACTGCGTGCTCCCCACGAGGAACGCGCGAAACGGCTCGCTTTTTACCCGGGACGGCCAAATCGCGATAAAGAAAGAGCGTTACGCCTCGGATTTCGGCCCGATCGACCCGGAATGCGGCTGCAAGGTCTGCCGGGAATACAGCCGCGCGTACATGAGGCACCTCTATAAGAACGACGAGATACTCAGTTCCATGCTCGCCACCTGGCATAACCTCGCGTTTCTGCACGGCATGATGGCGGAAATCAGGGAGGCGATCGAAGGGGACACCTTCGAAGCCTATCGCTCGGCCTTTCTAGCGCGCTTTTTCGGGAACAGAGAATGAAAAAATGCGAACGATTCGTCCTGATCATGGTCATCACCGCCGTAACGATCGCGACCCTTTCCTCGGAAGAAAGGAAGTCCCAGCGGGAACAAAGGCTCGACGTCATCGATTACGGGATCGAAACCGAGATAACGGCCCTGCTTGAAACCCTGGGAAACGAAAAAAACAAGGATTTTACGCGGGAGCTTACCGATTTGTTCGATTCGACCCGCAGCGTCGCGGTCAGGGAGGGTATTCTTACCCTGTTCACCGCGGAATCGGTCGACGCGTTGAGGGACTGGACCGTAACCCTTCTCGAGGACCCCTGGGACGCGAAGCAATCCACCGTCACCCTCGCCCTCGGCTACGCGTCGAAACTGGGCTTTAACGAAACCGCGCCGTCGGTCCGGGCGATCCTTAAAAGCGAAAACACCGCGTTCCGGTCGCCGGCGATAAAGGCCTTGGGGAAAATCGGCGGTACGGAAGATTCCCTATTCCTTGCCGATATGCTCGACGGCGAAATTTCCGGGGACGACAAACAGCGCCTTATAGTCCGACAGGAAATCATGACGGCCCTCGGGGAGCTGAAAGACCCCGAACAATGGGATCGCTTCATGGAAATCGCGGAAGACGAGGACGAAAACGCGGTCATTCGCGCCACCGCCGCGAAAGCCCTCGCGGCGATAGGGGGAGACAGGGCCCTGGATGCCCTCGCGAAGATATACGAATCCACCGATCCCGTATTACGTGAGGCGGCGATGGCCGGCGCGGCGAAGCTTTCGGGCGACGGATCGGAACGGCTCGTCATGGAAGGCCTTCGCGATTCGTATTATAAGGTACGCCTTCAGGCCCTCGACTCCGCGAAGGACAGGGACCTTTCGAAGGCGTCCGCCCTGATATTGTACCGGGCGCAAACGGACCCGGTCGAAACGGTAAGAACGAAGGCTTACGAGACCCTGGCCGCTATCGGCGATTCCGCCTCTCTCGATTGGCTCGTGTCCCTCGTTCGGGATGAAAAGGCCGTCGACTCGAGGCGCGCGAAGGCAGCCGAAACGCTCGCCGCCAACAGAAAGGACTTGGCTTGGTCAGTAATCCCGGAAGTAGCGATGAAAACCCTCGCGGACGACAAGAAAAAATGGCTTCGCTACGAGCTGGGAAAAATAATCGCCAAAACGGACGATTCCCGTTACGCCGATATCGCCCTTGAGTACCTTTCGAGCAAGGATTCGGCAACGAGAAGCCTTGGATTGGACATGTACGACAAGCAACGGTATTTCTCGGTCAAGTCCAAGGTAGAGTCCCTTGCCGGGGACGACAAGCAGGGCTCCCTGCAAAAGCGGGCGCAAACGATCCTAAACCCGTAAACGGAAAAAAACCGGACCCTTGGGCCCGGTTTTTTTTGTCGATCACGATACTCAGAATCGGATGGACGTGAGCAGCCTGTTCAGCTTGACTACCGGATCCTCGTATTCATTGAGGGTAAATTTGACCTCATAGTCCCTGTCCGAAACGATCGTAAACTCGCGCCCCACGCAATCGTCGATGACGTTTTCGGATTCGTAGGGGAAGTATTCCGGCTTCAAAATGGCGAGGCTGCAATGCTTACCGTCGAATCGCACGTCCGCGATCCGGTGGGGGAACCTCACGAGGAACACGAGGAACGAGGAATTGCCGCCGCCCAGCGAGAGTTTCGAGCCCGCCTTCATTACGTGGACGTTCCGTTTTCCGATCATCCTGGTCTGATAGGCCACGTCCAGCTCGAACATCATCGTGCGCTGCTCGAGTACGGGAACGGATTCGTCCGGATCCGCGCCGGAGGGAATATGGGTGGGGTGGGCCTGTTTTTTCGAAGCTTCGGTAAGAAGTTCGTACCGTTCCCTGCGCTGTCTTTCCTGGGCTTCCATGAGGGTCAGCATTTCGGTACCGATAGTATCGTCCTGTTTTTGCTCATAGGAAATCCTCTTGTCCGCGGGAACAGCGTAATCGATCGTCTTGTCTTTTTTCTCGGCCTTCAGTATCTCCGTACCCGCCCACGCGCCGGCGGCGCCTTCGGCGGAAATGGATTTGTCTTTTTTCTCTGCTT
>QKCE01000242.1 GCA_003245785.1 Spirochaetales bacterium
ACGCCTCCTTCATGAAGGTCCGACTAGAGCAAACCCGCGAGGCGATCTTCAGCGCCTTCGAGAACATCGCCCAGACCGAGTTCCGCGGCCTCGTGCAGCGTCCCTATCGTATCGTGGCGCCCTGCAAGGGAGACTTCCGCGTGGGACGGACCTACGGCACGTACATGTCGAGTTACGTGGACCAGGTGTGGACGTACTACAAGACCAACACCCTTTCCTTCGACCATCCCCTCGGCCACTTCGACGGGAAGGTGCTCTCGGACAACCGTTTCGAGTTCACCCGCTCAAGCGACGGCGGAAAGTTCTACATCTCCGGGAAACCGAACAACGACGAGCTCTTCGAGGGCTCCGGCGTTCTCGCCTCGGGCAATACGGTGGAACTCGCCCTTCAGGCACAGATGTGCGCCGCCCTCAACCGCCATATCGTGCAGAGCCCCTCGAGCTGGGCGACCGCTTCGGCCTACTACCCCGCGGGTCCGGCGAACTACTACGCGAAGTTCTGGCACGACCACAATATCGGCGGAAAGGCTTACGGCTTCTGCTACGACGACGTGGCCGACCAAAGCACGCTCATCGAGAGTCACGCCCCGCGCGGCCTCGTGATCGGAATCGGCTGGTAAAAAAGCGAATGTAAAAAAGGCCTTGCGGATTCGCGCCGCCCAAGACCCCTCCTGTCCGGGGCGAATCCAGAAAAAACCGCCGCGTCGTTCCTAACCCGAACGGCGCGGTTTTTTTTAGGTTTTCTGCCCGGAAGGTGCGTAATGTTCGGCGACGTGTCGGAATTTCGTTTCCGAAGAAAGGACACTTTTTTGAAAATCGACTGTCTGTTCCGAACGCGGAAACCCCGGCGATTATAAAGGGGTTAAGGCCCGCGCAAACGCGGCCATACAAACGAGGAGAGAATAAAATGAAAAGAACGATCGGAGCGCTTCAGGCCATTCTCGCGGCGATGCTCGCCCTGGCCCTCATCGCCTGCTCGACCCCGACGAGCGAAAAACCCGCCGGCGGCGGCGATGACACGTCGAACAACAATACGGGGGGGTCGAACAACAATACGGGGGGCGTGACCGCGACCCCCGATCCCGCCGACGCACAGTATCTCTTTAAGTCCGACGGCAGCGCGGCGGACATCTCCAACGCGTTCGACCTATGGTCTTCCGGCACGACGTTTATCGAGGACTTTACGGCCGATACGACTTATGACAACGCCGTAAAGATCACCAGCGGAACCGGATGGTCGATAGACGCAGCGTGCGTGGCTTTCACTGCCTTTAACCCGGGAAAGCTGGCCGAGTATACCACCTTGAGATTTAAAGTTAAGACCACTGATTTCTCGTCCATATCCGTAAAGGTTCCCGATGCAGAAAAGGCTTATACTTTGTCCTCCGCTGGGGTAATTTCCGACGGTTGGGTACAGTTTTCCGTTCCCCTTTCAGATTTCATGGGCGCCGCGAAGTTTTGGCCTGCCTATGTGAGTCAATTCGCCATTATCGCGTATGGCACGGGATCCGTACTCGTTACCGACGTGTGCCTCAGCGGGGATACAGGAACCGTGACCGTCGAGGCCCTTTCGGCGGAAATTGCGAACGCTACCGGGTTGAATAACGCGCACGCCGTGGGCACAGCAGACGGAAACGTTAGCCAGGATGCGAAAAACGCGCTTGAGGCGGCAATCGCCGCGGCCCAGGTCCTCGCGGATACGCCGCCGGCTACTCAGGCCGGGGTAACTGCCGAACTCACCACGCTTATCACGGCCGAGAACGCGTTCTCCGCCGAGATCATTTCCTTCGCTCCTACCGCCGGCGCCGACGCTCCCACGCTTGATGCGAGCGCGGTTATTTCGCTTCATACCTCTTCCAATACGTACACTAATATTTCCGGCATTACCTGGAATCCCGGCTGGGGACAAGCCGGGACACTGACCGATTTCGATATTTCCGGTACGGTGGTAAAGAAACTTGACTTGAAGTCCAATGGAAGTGCTACATATCAAGGAGTCGACTTCGGCGGCGCTCGGGATATAACGAACAAGCTTCACCTTCATATTTCCTATCTGACGTTCAACGGTACCAATTTAGCGGTGTCCCCGATTTCCGTCGGGCAAGAATACCCGATCGATGTCGGAACGATCAATGCCGATGGCAATTGGCATGAACTTAGCCTCGACATCGATTCGACGAAGGTTGATATTACGGGAATAATCCAGATTAAATTTACCGCCACTTCGGACCAGATTTACTTCCTCGATAACCTCTACTTCTATTGATTCAAGTAAATCGTAACAAAGTGTGATTCGCGAACCCCGCGCCGCCTCGGCGCGGGGTTTGTCTTTTCTTGCTACCAACCGAAAAAAAAACACCTTTTAGTGAATTTCTCCGCTTCAAGATTCGCCTACCTGTCGTATAATGGCGCAAAGGCCCAGGATGAAACGACTTACCTTTTCTTCGCAAATCGCGCTTGTTTACACGTTGATCATCGCGGTTCCCATCATGTTATTCGTCTTTCTCGCCTCGGAATATTTCCGCATCTCGATGTACGATTCCGTCCTTTCCGACGCGCGCAAGGCGGCCAGCGACGACGCGTACGTGATCAACCTGGCGGTGGAGCAGATCGAGCGGCTCGAGAGCATTATCACGAGCGACTACGACCTGCTGCGTACCTTCTACTTCACCGAAAAAAAAGACGAAGACAGCATCATCGAGACCCTTCGTTACGACATAAAGAACATCGAGCGGCTTCAGTTCGCCATGCCCGCGATCTACTCGATCCGGATATTCGTCGATAATCCCTTCGTGCCCGAGCGCTGGCCCATCGTGTTCAAGGAAGACCGCCTGGACCTCCCCTCGCTGCCCCGCTGGTCCTACAATTACCGCGACAACCTGATGGGAAGCATTTCCGCCAAGAGCGAGGACGCGGTTTACCTGACCCAGGAGATCCTCCTCAACAAGCGGCACGTGGGCTATCTCCAGCTCGGGATCAGGATGATCGACTTCGCGCCATTCGCCTTCCGGGAAAGCGACGGGTACAACTACGACCTCCTCCTGAAGGGCGACGCGCCCCTCGTTCCGTCGGTCCTCGACGCGGGCCCCCTGTTGGCGAGAATCTCGAACGAGGATCCCGATTCGGCGAACGGAAGCTTCGTGATCCGTAGCCGGTCGAAAAACCTCATAGTCGCCTACGAGCGGATTCCGCGGCTCGGTCTCATCGTGGCCCGGGGCATATTCCCCGACGTGATCAACCAGAGCGTGAGCTTCATCCGCCTCGGCGCTTTTTTCATCCTCCTTCTGTCGGTCGCCCTCATGTTCCTGATAATCAAGTTTACTACCCGGAGGCTGTTCGCGAGGCTCTACCAGGTGATGGGCGCGATGAGCGAGCTTCGGTCGGGCAACCTCGACGTTACCCTGAGCGTCTCGGGGGACGACGAGGTTACCGAGATGGCCGAGGCCTTCACCGCGATGGCCGAGCGAATCCGGCAGCTCATCGGCGAGACGAAGGCCGAGCAGGAGCTAGTGACCCAGACCGAGATCAAGGCCATGCAAAACCAGATCAACGCCCACTTCCTCTACAACGTGTTGGAGACGATCAAGATGCAGGCCGAGCTCGCCGACCAGGGACAGATCGTCGAGAGCGTCACCCTCCTCGGGCGCATGATGCGATTTTGCCTCCGCTGGAGAAACCACCAGGTGATGGTGCGGGAGGAGCTGGAGTACGTGAGGGGATACATCGACCTCATGAACATCCGTAACGACTACCGCATCGAGCTGTCCATCGACGTCGACGGCTCGTACGAGGAATTCCGGATCCCCAAGATGATCATCCAGCCCGTCGTGGAAAACGCGGTGCTTCACGCGATCGAGCCCGAGGGCGAGGACTCGACGATCGAGGTGACGGTCAGGCCCGACCCGGAGCGGGGCGTGCTCCTCGTGCGCGTGCGCGACTCCGGCATCGGCATGGACTCCGACGAGGTGGACCGGCTGGGGCATTCCCTGGCAGTCAGGGACGAGTCGACGTGCCCGGTGGGCGGCATAGGCCTCCGGAACATTCAGGAACGGCTTCACGCGTTTTACGGGACGCAATTCAACCTGCAAATCACGAGCGCGCCGGGCGCCGGCACCGAGGTGACGATACCGATTCCCCTGGAGGACGAGCGATGATATCGATTTTGATCGTGGACGACGAAAAGAACATTCGGGCGGGAATTCACAAGATTCTCTCCGAGTCGATCCGGTACCCCGTCGAGTACCTCGAGGCGAAGAACGGCCTCGAGGCCCTCGAGATCGCGAGGGAATCCCGGCCCGAACTCGTGATCACCGACATCCGCATGCCGAAGATGGACGGCGTTGCCTTCATGAAGGAAGTATCCGCCTGGGAAGCTCCCCCGGTCATAATAGTCCTGAGCGGCTTCGACGAATTCACCTACGCGCAGAACGCGATCCGTTACGGCGCGGTTTCCTACATCCTGAAGCCCGTGGACAGGAACGAGCTCATTTCCACGGTGACCAAGGCGATGGCCAAGATCGAGGCGGACAGGAAGAAGTCCATCGAGACCGCGGTGCGCCGCGCGATGGAGGAGGGGCGCGCCGCCCGCAACCCGCTGCCGGGAGGCTTCTCGTTCCGCGAGCCTTTCCGCTACGCCCTGGTGAACTCCGCCGACGACGGAGGCTCCCTGCGCTCCCTCGACTTCGGGTCGTCATGGTACGTGGTGGAGCGGAAGAGCGAGTCGGTGGGCCTTTTGGTGCGCGACGACCGCCTCGAGGAACTCGAGCGGGGCATCGCGGGCACCGGCCTCGTCGCCGGCGTGAGCGGAACCTGCGCGAACGCGGCG
>QKCE01000275.1 GCA_003245785.1 Spirochaetales bacterium
CGCGGTCGGCATGTCCACCCGAATCATGCCCCACAATATCCGCGAGGTGATCGAGGCGGAGAAGGCCTGCCTCCCGGGGCAGAAATTCCAGCGCTATCCGGACTTGCCGACGGGCGGCCTCGTGGACGTATCGGGCTACGAGGACGGAGTCGGCAAGGTGCTCGCCCGGGCAAAGCTCGACACTTCCGACGAGAAGCGCATCGTGATCCGGGAACTCCCCTTCGGGAGTACCACCGAGAGCATGATCTCCTCGATCGAGAACGCGGCCCGTTCCGGCAAGATCAAGATCTCCGAGATCAACGATTACACCACCGACAAGGTCGAGATAGAGATAAAGCTCCAGCGCGGCGTGTACACCCCCGACGTGGTGGACGCCCTCTACGCCTTCACCGAGTGCGAGTCCTCCATCTCCTGCAACCTGCTCGTGATCCGGGACAATTATCCCGTGGTGCTGACCGTCTCCGACGTGATCCGGGACCACGCGAAGAAGCTCGTGAAGATCCTCAAGGAAGAGCTCGAGCTCGAGAAGGCGAACCTCACCGAGAAGCTCCATATGAGGACCCTGGAGCGCATCTTCATCGAGGAGAGGATCTACAAGAAGATAGAGACGATGAAGACCGCGGAAAGCGTGATCAAGGCGGTGCTGACGGGCTTCGTGCCCTTCCGCGCGGAACTCGTCAGGGACGTGACGGAAGAGGACGTCGACCGCCTCCTCAAGATCCCGATCCGGCGCATATCGCTATACGACATCAACAAGAACCGCGAGGAGGTCGAGGCGATCAAGGCGAGAATCCGGGAAATAAACCGGCTCCTCAAGAACCTGACCGCCTACGCCATCTCGGTGCTCGACGGCATCCTCGCGAAGCTCGACCCCGCGGAAACCGGGCGGAAAACCCGGATCGACCGCTTCTCCAAGGTCGACGTGAAGGAAGCGGTGACCCGGGACACGCCCCTGCGCTACGACGGCGAAACGGGCTACCTCGGTACCGGCGTTTCCTCCGGCGGGGAAATCCTCAAGGTTACCCCCTACGACCGGGTGCTCGTCATGCGCCGGAGCGGCGTATATACCGTCATGGACGTGCCGGAAAAGGTATTCGTGGACTCAGGGCTGTGGTACTGCGGCTTCTCCGACAAGGAAGTCCTTTCGAAGGTGCTTTTCACCGTGGTATACCGGGACCCGAAGACCGGGTATCCCTGCATCAAGCGCTGCAGGATCGAGGGTTATATCCTCAATCGGGATTATTTCATCGCCCCCGAGGGCGCCGATATCCTGTACGTGGGCACCAAGGACAAGTTCCAGTTCACCGTGAACTACGTGCCGAAGCCCCGGCTCAAGACCCTCTCCCAAAACTTCAAGGCCCAGGATTACGCGGAGAAGGGATTGAAGACCCTCGGCGTGCGCCTGGCGAACCGCGAGGTGGAGTCGGTGACGGGAGACGAGGCTACGCGCCTTGGCTCGGCAAAACCGGTTGCGAAGGAACAGCCGGGACTTTTCCCCTCCGAGGATGGCGAAGCGTCCCCCGCGACGCCCAAACGGGCGGCCAAGGCGGACGCGAAGACCGCCGCAAAACCGGCGAAAGCCGCGGCCTCGAAGGCCGCGACCGCGGCCAAGGCTTCCTCTTCGAAACCGGGACCTGCCGCCGCGAAGGCTTCCAAGCCGGGAGCCGCGACGAAGGCCGGCACCGGGCTCATGAAGCGCGCGGCGGAAAAGAACGCCGGAACGACCTCGGCCGGGACGGCGAAAAAGCCCGCTTCGGCGAAGGTCGCCGCCAAAAAGACGGACCCGAAAAAGAAGAAGTGAAGATAAAAAAAACCGCGTCGTCCTGACGCGGTTTTCTTTTGACAATCGACGCTTATTCCAATGCCAACAGCACGATGGTATTCGCCACCGGGGCCGGAGTCGCCGCGGTCACCAAGGGAATGACGGGGGCTGCTGACGTAAGGGTCGCAAGGACCGCGGAAGTGAGATCCGAGGAGGGGGTTTGGGACAGGGGAATGTTCCCCATCCGGTTCCGGAAGTCCTGGGCCGCGCTGGCGATCGCCTGACCGAATAGGCCGATATGCTGGCCCGCCGTTCCGTTCCGCCGTTGCCCGACGGGCGTGCGGAACTCGACCACTCCCTGGGTTATCACGAGAAACTCCCCTATCTCGAACACGGTACCGCGCACCGACGCGGTAGCCGCCGGGCTCTTCACCGAGAAGGCGTTCTTCTTGTTGTTGAAGGAGTTGACCTCGGCCTTGACGGTTCCGACCTCGAGGTAGAGCTCCGTGTCCACGGTGTCTTCCTTCTCGATCAGTTGGTTGAGGGTCATGCGGGTGAGCGCCTTGATCGTGAGAATCGAGGCGCCGAGCTTTACCGTGGCCTCGGACTTGAAGCCCGTGGAAATCATGGTGCCGGCCGTGAGGGTGTCTCCCGCGGCGAGGGCTTTCCAGACTCCCGACTCGTTTTGATATTCGACCTTTCCGCTCACGGTGACCACTTGGCCGTCGAGGGCGAACGCGCCGGAAACGGCGGCAAAGGCGGCAAGCGCCGCGATAAGAATGATTTTCTTCATATAATACCTCCCAGTCGCTTTAGAAGCTGAATATGGCCTTCAGCGAGGCCTGTAATTCCATGGTACCGTCCGCGGGAACCCAGAAATAAGAATCGAGACGGAACTTCAGGTCGCTCGTCGTCTTTACCGTCGCGCCCGCGTTGAATTCGCTACCGTTATAAAAGTCGGGATACGCGTCGTTCGTCGCCCCGACCATGAATACCTTGCCCCCGACGTCGAGGTTGACCCAATCGTAGGGATTGAAATTCCATCCCGCGGATGCCCGGAGAAGGTTCGAGAAGTTCCGGGAGTAAAGGGTACCGAGGGATTGGTAGCTGATCGGGGTGAACACGTCGAAAAAGTCGTTTTCCAGCGGCGTGTAGATAACTTGACCGAACACCTGGTTTTTCGCGGTGGGGAACATGTCGACCCGCGCCGTGGCCAATATCGAATTCGAGGAGCCAAGCGCGTCGTTTTCTTCCTTGACGCCGCTTTGCCAGGTGCCCGAAAGGGTACCGAAGGCCATTTCTCCCAGGGGTGCCGAGAAAGCCAGGGTGCCAAACACCAGGTCGGCGGTAGAGGTGTAGCCGGAATCGAGGAAACGGCGCATGTCGTATTCGCCGAGGGCTTCGACGATCACGTCCACCGAGCCGAAGGCCTCGGGTACCTGAAGGGTCACCTTACCGATCGCGTGTTGCGAGCCGAGCCCGTACACGTCGTCCGAATGGTCCGAGTTGTCGAGCTGATCGTCGTTCGTCATGATCGATCCGCCCTTCCTCGTGTTGAGGAGGCCCGTATAGCCGGCGAAGAAATCCATGTTGCCGAAGGAAAAGACCCCGTTGGCCTCAACGCCGTCCACGGTCTGGCCGAGGATGAAGCCGGTTACGTCCGATTCGGGAAGCCGTCCGACGGACATGCCCAGCCGCGCGCCGGCCGAGCTGTAGGGAACGAAGCGGACGCGCAGGAGGTCCAGATCGGCGAACCAGGTATACCCGTCGGTCCCGACGGGCTTCGCGGCGTAGAGGCTGCCCTCGATCGCGAGGGACGCGGTGCCGTCCTCGTTGAAGGGGACGGTGACCCAGCCGGTTTCCTTGTGGTCCGTATACCAGTCGAATTCCTCCCCGTTGTTCAGGCCCGCCAAATTGGAAAGGTCGAACCCGAAGTCCAAGGCGAAAGCCCCTTGGGCGAGTAACAATGCGGAAGCGGCGATTGCGAGGGTGCGTGTCGCGCGGTTCATAGGGCGTCCCCCTTCGCGGAAAGAATTGCGTCTATATACTCCGCCGGGGCTTCTCCGAAGGGCGGGTTCCGCAGGACCGCGTCGGGCCAGGTGGAGGCGAAGAGGTTCATGGCCCTCAGGAGATCGCG
>QKCE01000210.1 GCA_003245785.1 Spirochaetales bacterium
CAGGGGCCGCGCAAGCGGTTTCGGCGTCGCCGATATCGCCGAATTCCTCCGCCGCGAGGGCGCGGAGGAGCCCCACCGCCTCGGCCAGGGTATCGACCCCGAACACCTTTGC
The DNA here is from genome assembly GCA_003245785.1 of Spirochaetales bacterium. GTDB lineage: Bacteria > Spirochaetota > Spirochaetia > Treponematales > Treponemataceae > Teretinema. Next base: position 113 of record QKCE01000210.1, read on the forward strand.
CGAGGGAATGAGGGCCGCCTCCCCCAAGTTGGCCGAGGGCACTATGAATTGGCTTATTCCGGCCTTGACCCCGCACGCGACCGCGGCGATAGTCCCCGGAACTTCCCTGACCCTGCCGGAAAGCTCCAGTTCGCCGAGGACCATGGCGCCTTCGCCCGTCGCGACGAGGCCTTCGGCGCTGCCGAGGACCGAAAGGGCGATGGGAAGGTCGAAGGAACTGCCTTCCTTCCGTAGGCTCGCGGGGGAGAGGTTGAGGAGTATCCGCTCCCTCGGGAATTCGAGGCCCGAATTGCGGATCGCCGCGCGCATGCGTTCGCGGGACTCCCGGACCGCCCCGTCGGGAAGCCCGACCACGTCCACGGCCGGGATGCCCCGTCGCAAGTCCGCCTCGACCTTCACTATTTCCCCTTCGTACCCGAACTGCGCGAACCCGTATATCTCCATGTCGTCCCCCGTGCCCTTGTCGCGCCGGTTCGGCCCGCCTGCCCGGTTTCGGGGCGGATTCAGCGCGGGATCCGCGCCGATTCGGCGGAATTGACTTGCCGCAAATAAACGGTAAAATTAATATAGTCCACAGAGGTAGACCCCATGAAACTCGCAGATTTGAACCCGAAACTCGTCTCCCAACTCGTCGCCGAAGGCGTTGACCTCGAGCGGATGCTCCGTTTCCTCGACGACCTGAACGCCGGCAAGTACGACCGGCAGGCCGTCGTGGAACCCGATACGGTTCCCCCCATCGACCATCCCGCCATCTTCGACCGAACGGTTCCCGCGGCGTACCGGATGCCCCTCGGGAAGGCAGTCGAGCGGTTCGCGGAACTCGGAGTCGGCCTCGACCCCGCCTCGGTCGGCTTCGTCTCGGGAGAAACCGTCTCCTTCGACGAAGCGGCCCTCAGGACCATCGGCATCCATCTCTATCCCCGGACCGCCTACGGCGTGCTGAACGGCGGCTCCGCCTCGAGCTACGCGGACACGAAAAAGAACCGGGAATACTCCGACGGCCTTTTCGAGCGGTATCGGGACGTCTTCGACCGGCTCGCGGCGGACTGCAAGGGAAAGCCCAAGGGGATTACCCCCGCGTTCATCAATCCCGACGGGACGCCGGGCTATAGCTTCCTCCTTCTGAAATTGCGCATGCTCCTGGAACACCGCAAGCTGTACGCCGAGACCACGGGGAAAGCCGCCTGCCGCGTACTGCCTTCATTCCAGATGACGAGCGTCCACACCGACGCGGCGATCGGCGAGGCCTTTCGCGAGTACGTGACCCTGAAGGAACTCAAGGGCCTTTCCGACGCCCTCGGGTGCCCCTCCATCGAGATGTTCACCGAAACCCAGACGATGATGGCCGCCATCACCCATTCCGCCGAGGGAAAGCCCCGCCGCATATTCGACCGCGCCGGGGGAAAGGAAAACGTGGGGATAGCGATGCCCGGCGGCCACGGCCAGAACTTCGAGATTCTCGCGCCTATTTACCGGCACATGCGCTCCCTCGGAATCCGCTTCGCGTGGCTCGGAAACATCGACAACATAGGCTACACTGTGGACCCGGTCTCCCTCGCGATCTTCGCGCTTTCGGGGCGGGAGGCCGCCTTCGAGGAAGCCTGGCGGACCCCGATGGACGTGAAGGGCGGCATCCTGGTGAGCGACCGCTCGGGCAAGCTGACCTGCGCGGATATCGGCCCCGCCATATCCACCGAGGACGTGCTCGCCTTCGAGAAAGCCGGGAAGCCCGTCCTGTTCAACTGCGGGGTGGGGCTCTTCGACCTGGACCGCCTCGACGGGCGGCTCGACGACCTGCCGTACCAGCTTCCCCTCCGCGTGACCGACCAGGACAAGGATTCCGGCCGTTACGCCCAGGCCGAGCAGATTACCTGGGAAATAATCGGGCTTCTGGACGATCCCATGTTCTTCGCCGTCGACAAGTCCAAGCGCTTCCTCGCCGCGAAGATGCTCATGGAAAATATCCTCACGAGCATTCCCCCTTCCGGCGAAACGGGCGAGGCGGAAGGCCAGGCCACGGTTTCCGCCGCCCTCCACGAAGGGCTTACCCGACTACTGGCTTCCGAATACGGTCTCGTGCGGGCCGGCGACCGCTGGGTAATACCCCTGGACTGACCCGAACCCGCCGTTCAAAAAAATCGCCAATTTTTATTGACAAAATGTTAAACCGGTTTAATAATGAGCTAAATCGGTTTATTAAACCGTTTTAGTTAATGTCTAGTCAGTTACGGAATTCAAGGAGAGAGAGGAATGAAAAAGATCGTATTCGTGGCGATGAGCCTCGCGCTTCTCGCCGGCGTCGCGTTTGCCGGCGGCAAGTCCGACGCGGGAACCAAGCAGGGCATGTCCGGCGTCGAGCTCGAGATGTACTACTACAAGCAGGAAAACCAGGAAGGCTTGCAGAAGCTTCTCGACACCTATACCGCCAAGACCGGCGTGAAGTTCAAGACCCTTATCGTCCCGAACGACGCCGACGCGACCATGTCCGCCCGCGCCGCCCAGGGACAGCTTCCCGACATCCTCCAGATGCAGAGCTATGCCCGCGTGTGGGAATACGCCGAGAAGGGCTACGTCGTCGACCTGTCGAAGCAGCCCGTAATGGGCAAGGTCGTGGACAGCTCCAAGGCCGCGGTCACCTGGAACGGCAAGCAGTGGGCGCTCCCCATGGACTATGCCGGAATCGGCATCATCTATAACAAGGAAATCTTCGCGAAGTACGGCCTCAAGGCGCCGACCACCTACCGCGAGCTGCAGCGCGTCGCCGCGACCCTCCAGTCGAACGGCGTAATCCCCTTCGCCGGGCTCCTGAAGTCCAACTGGTCCGCGGGCCACTTCATTACCCTCGTGCACACCGCCCTCCTCGTGGGCGACAAGGGAATCTCCGTCGACAAGTTCGTCGCCGACATGAACGCCGGCAAGACCAGCTACGGCGTGGTCGACACCGCCAAGCTCTTCTCGATCATGGATTTCTACCGCGACAACATGGGCCCGAACGCCGTCGAGGACGACTGGAACGAGCAGCAGGCCCAGTTCGCCGAAGGCAAGGCCGCGATGATGGTCCAGGGCCTGTGGAGCTACGGCGCCGCCATCGGCACCAACCCCGCCCTCGACTGCGGTTTCGTCGCCTTCCCGGTTTTCGACGACGCGAAGAAGAACAAGATCTACGCGGATATCGATTCCTGCTTCGGCGTGTCCGCCCAGTCGGCCCCCGAGAAGAAGGCAGCCGCCCTCGCGTTCCTCGAATGGCTCGCCACTCCCGAGGCCCAGAAGATCTGGATCGAGGATTACAAGCTCGTGCCGGCCTTCAAGGGCGCGGACCTGTCCAGCATGAAGCAGCCCTTCCAGGACCTCCTCGCGATGGTCTCGAAGGACGGAGCCTACCCCTGGGCGTTCTCCGCCTATCCCACCACCGCCTTCGAGGACGGTTGCAAGAACGGCGCCCAGCAGTATATGTTTAAGAAGCTTTCCGCCGACAAGGTGATCCAGAACATCGATTCGATCTGGGCAGCCGCGGTCAAGAAGTGAGCCTGACTCCACGATAACGCATCCCGAGGCCGCGATATCGCGTATATCGCGGCCTTTTTTTCAAAAATAGGAGTTCCTTCATCATGGTACAGCCCCGTTCGCAAAAATACCTGTACTTCGCGATTTTCCTCATACCCGCGTTCGTTTTGTACTCGGTGTTTTTCGTGTACCCCTTCCTGAACGGATTTTACGTGTCCCTCACCAATTGGGACGGCCTAACCCCCCGCACGCCGATCACCATGCCGGCGGCGGAATTCGAGTCCCGGATCCTCGGGAAAATCGCCGACCGGGCAGACAAGGATTTCATCCTCTCCATATACAGCAAGACCGAAGACGGTTCTTCCTGGAGCCGCCTTTCCCTCACGGGTTCCCGCCGGCGCCGCGCGGAGCGGATTCTCTCCAAGGCGGGCTACGCGCCGGACAACAACCGGTTCATCGGGTTCAAAAACTACGCCGATATCCTGAAGGGGAACGTGAGCGAGTCCTTCTATCCGCGTTCCTTCGACCAGAACTTTTACACCATCACCTCGGCGCTTCCCCAGTCGATCCAGGATAAGGACCTCGAGAAAAACCTCTTCCCGAAGCTTACGCCCCTGGAGCGGAGCGTCTTCGAAAACTACTACCAGGACGACGGGGTTGCCTGGAAACTCAATTCCGCCTACAGCGAGTTCAGTTTCGAGGACATGATCTGGCTCGTGAAGGAAATCGACAAGGACGGCCTCGTGCCCCCGGATACGGTTTCCGCCTTCATTGACTCCCTGAAAAAGGCGTCCATCGCCAGGAACATTACCCAGCTGAACGGCCTGGTCGATTCCTTCCTCAAGGACTGGCCCGTTTCGTTCTCGAGCGGGGTCGCGATAAAGGGCGGCGCCAACGGCCTTTATTCCCTCGGCGAGGTTAAGGCGATCCTCGCGGCCAAATGGAACGCCAAGGGCTTCGACCTCGGCGTGACGGGCTTCACCCTCTTCTTCGCCTTTTTCTCGGTCGTCGGGATAAACCTGGCGGCCTTCCTCCTGGCCCTCGCCCTGGACACGGGCATCCGGTGGCAGAAATACCTCCGGTCGATCTTCTTCCTCCCCAACGTGCTGTCGATGATTATCGTGGCCTTGGTGTGGAAGATGCTCTTCTACCAGCTCTTCCCGCGGATTACCGGGATCGACCTGTGGCTCAGCGACCCGGCGAAGACGCCGTGGCTCATCGTTCTGGTCGCGATTTGGCAGGGCGCCGGGTATTACATGATCGTGTACCTCGCGGGCCTGCAGAACATACCCACCGACGTGGTGGAGGCGGCGCGCATCGACGGGGCGGGCGCTTGGGACCGTTTCCGGAACATTACCCTCCCGCTCCTCGTGCCGGCGATCACCATCTCCCTGTTCCTCACGGTCGCGAACGCCCTCAAGAGCTTCGACCTGATGTACGCGATGGTCGGCGGCGCGGCCTATACCCTGGGGACGGTTCCCCTGGTGCTCGATATCTTCTTCGACGCCTTCGCCCGAAAGCATGCCGGGCTCGCGACCGCCAAGGCCATGCTCCTGTTCGTGGTCATCTTCGCGGTCACGGGCATTCAGCTCTACGTGATGAAGAAAAAGGAGATTGAGCAATAATGGCTACCAAAGAACAGGTTTTCCGGAGGGAGTTTCTGACCTTCGTTATGGTCGTCGCCGCGGCGATCTTCTTTTACCCCGCGATATTCGTGATCTTCAACGCCCTGAAGCCCGAGGCCCAGATTACCCTCAACCCGATGGGCGTGCCGACCTCCCTCTTCTTCGACAACTTCGCCCGGGCGTGGAAGGTAATGAAATTCCCCACGGTGTTCCTGAATACCCTGACGATCACCGCCTTCGGGCTCGGCGGCATTATCCTCGCGAGTTCCATGGCGGCCTACGCCCTCGCGCGGAACGATTCCCGGCTCTCCTGGCTCCTCTACGGGTTCTTCGTCTTCGCCCTGGTCATCCCCTTCCAGATCATAATGGTGCCCATCGCGGTGCTCGCGGCGGATTTGAAACTTACGTCGATTCCGGGTATCATACCCATGTACTGGGGGCTCGGGGTCCCCACCGCGATCTTCATGTTCCACGGCTTCGTGAAGGGCGTGCCCCGGGAGCTGGAGGAATCCGCCGCCATCGACGGCGCGGGGCAGTTCTACATCTTCTTCAACATCGTCTTCCCCCTCCTGAAGACGATCATCGCCACCGTCGCCGTAATCGACGCGCTGTGGCTGTGGAACGACTTCCTCCTCCCCCTCATCGTGGTGAAGGAAGGCACGATACAGCTCGCGCAGATGGCGTTCAACGGGCAGTTCCTGAAGGAATACGGCCCCATGAGCGCGTCCCTGACCCTGTCGGCCCTGCCGATCGTGCTGTTCTACCTCGGGCTGCAGAAATATATCATCAAAGGCATCGCGGCCGGCGCGGTGAAAGGCTGAGTTACTTATGCGCGCTACCATCAACGACATAGCGAGAATGGCGGGTGTCTCGAAGACGACGGTTTCGTTCGCCTTCAACAATCCCTCGAAGATTTCCCAGGAAACCTTCGCGAGGATCATGGACATCGCCCAAGAGCTCGGCTACGTTCCCGACCCGGTGGCGCGCACCCTCGCGATGAAGCAGACCGGCTGCATCGGCCTCCTCCTTCCCCAGGCGATCCAGGAAGTGTTCCTGAACCCCTATATCGCGGAGGTGCTCCGGGGAATCGGCTACGTGTGCGACCACGAGGGCCTCTCCCTGAGCGTCCTTTCGCCGCTGAAGGGGGTGTTGACGCAAACCATCCGCAACGCCGCGGTGGACGGGATCATCACCCTCGGGATCGGGCCGGGCATGAGCGTCCTCGAGCTGTTCCACCAGCGGGGGCTTCCCTTCGTGACTATCGACGGCGGCGTGGCCGACGGGCTCGTGAACGTGGGGATCGACGAGCAGGCCTGCTCCGAGAGCCTGATGGAAGCCCTCGTTTCCCACGGGCACAGGGACATCGCGATTTTCATGCTCAAGAACGTGACCCTCTCGGAAAACGGCGACCATTTCAGCCTGACGAACGATAACCGGCTCACGGGGTTCAACAAGGTGCTGCAGCGCCACGGGCTCTCGATAGGGAGCCATACGGGAATCCAGGTGTACCATACCGAGGCGACCCTGCGCTCGGGCCGGGAAACCGCCCGGGAAGTGCTGTCGCTGAAGCGGCGGCCCACGGCCATCGTGTGCCTCGCGGATATCCAGGCGGTGGGGGTGTACGAGGAATGCAGGATTCAGGGGCTCTCGATTCCCGGGGACGTCTCGGTCGTCGGTTTCGACGACATTCCCCTGGCGCCCTTCCTCAACCCGCCCCTCGCGACGGTGCATCAGCCCGGCTTCAGGAAGGGCGAGGCGGCCACGCGGCTTCTCGTGGACATGATCAACAAGAAAACGCCGGGTTCGGTGACCCTCGATACGGAATTGGTGATTAGGGAATCCCTGGGACCGGCGCCCCGGTCTTAGTACCCGGCGCCCGCCTCGGCGCCCGCCTTGGCGCCCGCCTTGGCGCCCGGGTCAGGCCCGGATGCCCTCGAGGGTCTTCTTGATGGAAGGCCCGGAACCCGAGGGCTGGTAAATGTTCGGCAGGGCGAAAAATCTCATTATGCAGTAACCCGCGGCGCCGTAGGCGACCGCTTTTTTCCCCAGGGACGAGGCGATGACCTCGCAGACCGGGTGGATTCGGTAGGGCCATTTCGCGCGGATTTCCTCGCGGATCTTGCCCGCGAGCTCCTCGGTAAGTTCGGGCGCGAGCCCGCCGAGGAACACGCTGTCCAGGTTGAGAAGGTTGGCCAGGAGGGCCACGTGGGAGGCGAGCTCGTCGAACACGCTTCCCGTGACGGAGACGTCCGACCCGACGAGCTCGCCGGAAAGGTCGTTGGACTGGAACTGGCCCGAGTTTCCCGGCTGCCACAGGATGCTCCGGAACTCCCCGGCGGAAAAGTCGTGGCCGTAATAGGGGTTGCCGTTCAGGATAAAGCCGCAGCCCACGGAAAGGTTCCGCCGGCTCCCGGTGGTACCGGTTATTTTCCGGATTTCCGACAGGAGGAAGAGGGCGTTCTCGAGCCCTTTCCCGTGGCGAAGCACCATCTCCCCGAGGCATCCGCACCGGGCGTCGTTTTCGATATACACGGGCACGCCGTACTTTTCGCCCGCCGCGGCGCAAAAATCGATTTCCTCGTCGATCATCAGGGGAATGGACTGCAGTATCGCGCCCTTCTCGGTGTTCACCACCGCGGGAAGCCCGACGCCGATCGCGAGGACCGCGGTGTTCCGCCGCTCGATCTCCGGGGAGAGGGCCTCCAGCGCGGCGTCGAAGGCGTCGAAGACCGAGGTGACTTCCATGGCGACGGAGAGCTCGTGGAGGATCGTGCCGTGGAGGTCGAGGAGGAGGGCCACGAACCCGTCGGTGGTAATCTCTATGCCCACGGAAAGGCCGAATTCCCGGACAATTTCGAGCTGGATGGGCTTGCGGCCGCCGAGGGGACCGGCGTTTCCCTGGGCGAAGGCCTGGATTATGCCGATTTCCTCAAGGGCCGACACGATCTTGGTGACCGTCGACTTGTCAATCCCGAGTCGTTGTGCTATCTCTATGCGACTGATTCCCTTGGTTTGCCAAATAAGCCTGAGGACGCGGGATATATTTAAATCGCCTGGGGCATTCAGGGTTTTCATATTTTGTTCTATAATAACAGCAATGACGCCTTGAATACAAGAAGAAGATACGGGGGGAAGCCGATGATGGTGTATTCCGCGAACGAATCGCGCTACGATGGGATGAAATACCGACGCTGCGGCCGAAGCGGCGTGAAATTGCCGGAGATTTCCCTCGGCCTTTGGCAAAACTTCGGCGGGGTGGACACGATCGCGAACGGGGAGGCAATCGTCCTCCGCGCCTTCGATCGCGGCATTACCCATTTCGACCTGGCGAACAATTACGGGCCCCCTCCGGGTTCCGCCGAGAGCTTCTTCGGCCTCGTGATGGAACGGCACCTGAAGCCCTACCGCGACGAGCTCATCGTTTCCTCCAAGGCCGGGTACGGCATGTGGAGCGGCCCTTACGGCGACTGGGGCTCGAGGAAGTACCTGGTTTCCAGCTGCGACCAGAGCCTGGCCCGCATGAAGCTCGATTACGTAGATATTTTCTACCACCACCGGCCCGACCCGGAAACGCCACTGGAAGAAACCATGGGCGCCCTTGATTATATCGTGCGTTCCGGCCGCGCCCTCTATGCCGGCATTTCGAATTACGGCCCGGAGGACACGCGGAAAGCCGCGGCGATCCTCCGTTCCCTGGGCACGCCCTGCCTGATCCACCAGGCGAGGTATTCCATGCTCGCCCGCGGCCCCGAGGAGGGCCTTCTCGACGTTCTGGGCGACGAGGGAATCGGCGGCATCTGGTTCTCGCCCCTCGCCCAGGGGCTGCTCACCTCCCGGTACCTCGACGGCACCGTGCCCGAGGGATCCCGGGCCTCGAGGAACGCGTTCCTCAAGAGCGACCGCCTGACCCCGGAAATGCTCTCGAAGCTGAACGCCCTGAACGTCATCGCCGCCGCCCGGGGCGAAACCCTTTCGCGAATGGCGATCAAGTGGCTTCTCCGGGACGCCCGTTCCGCGTCGGTGCTCCTGGGGGCGAGTTCCGTCGCCCAGCTCGACGAAAACCTGCTCGCCCTGGAGGGGGAACCCCTTTCGGGCGATGAATTGGATTCTATAGAATTGATACTCCGCATGCCGGAGTGACGGTTCAAGAGGTGTATATGTTTTCAAGAAAGACCAAAATCGTGTGCTCGATGGGCCCCACGACCGAGAACCTGGACGTGGTGTGCGACCTCCTTCGCGCGGGAATGAACGTGGCTCGCTTCAACTTTTCCCATAGCGACCACCCCTACCACAAGGCGAACATGGAACGCGTGCGGGAGGCGTCCCGGATAACGGGCATTCCCTGCGCGCTCCTTTTGGACACGAAGGGGCCCGAGATCCGCACCGGCCTGGTGCCGAACGACGGCAAGGTCGAGATTCGAGAGGGCGACGAGATCCTGTGCACGAACGACGATTGCCCCACCGTGGCCGCGGGAAGCCCCGAGGCCGGCGGCCCCGGCAAGCCCGGCAAGGTCGCCCTCAGCTGGAAGAAGCTCCCCGAGGAAATCAAGAAGGACTGCCGAATCCTCATCGCCGACGGGCTCATCGAGCTTCTCGTGCTCGATACCGACGGCAAGTCGGTCATTACCACCCGGGCGCTCAATACCGGCAAGATCGGCAGCAGGAAGAACGTGAACGTCATCGGCATTCACCCCGACGTGCCGGTCCTGAGCGAGCAGGACAAGAAGGACATAGAGTTCGGCATTTCCATGGGCATCGACTTCATCGCCGCGAGCTTCGTCAGCTCCCCGGCGGACGTGGTGTCCATCCTCCGCTTTATCGAGCCCTTCGGCTCGAAGGTCAAGATTATCGCCAAGATAGAGAACGAGGAAGGCCTCGACTCCATCGACGACATAGTGGCGGTTTCCGCGGGCGTCATGGTCGCGCGGGGCGACCTCGGCGTGCAGCTGGCCACCGAGCGCATTCCCCTCGCGCAGAAGAAGATAATCCACGCGTGCAACCGGGCCGGGAAGCCCGTCATTACCGCGACCCAAATGCTCGATTCCATGATCACGAACCCGCGCCCGACCCGCGCGGAGCTCACCGACGTGGCGAACGCCATCTTCGACGGCACCGACGCGGTCATGCTTTCCGGCGAGACCGCAAACGGCTCCTACCCCGTGGAAGCCGTGAAGACCATGGCCAAGATCGCCGTGACCGTCGAGGCGTCGGCGGAATACAAGGCCAAGATGCGGGCGACCAACCCCGAGTCCCGGGTGAACGGCGACGTGTCCCGTTCCGTCGCCTGCGGCGCCTACCGCACCGCCACGGAGATCGACGCCGCGGCCCTCGTCGCGCCCACCATGAGCGGGACTACCGCCCACCTTTTAAGCAATTTCCGGCCCGAGCAGCCCATCATCGCCGCCACGCCCCACGAGACGGTCATGCGCCAGCTCCTCCTCAACTGGGGCATTTTCCCCGTCCTGGTGCCCGTCGCCGAGGATTCGGAGGAAATGACCCAGAACTGCATGAGGGCCGCCCTGAATACGGGCATCCTGAAGCCCGCGGACAAGGTGGTCATGATGTTCGGCATGCCGATCATGAGCCCCATCGTGGTGAATACCATCCGGGTTATCTACGTCGGCAACATCCTCGCCCGGGGCGCGAGCGGCGGCGGGATCAAGCCCAAGGATAAGCGGGAAGCCCTGCCGATCGAGTCCGGCTACCGGGTGACCGGACGCGTCGTCCGGGCCGAAACCCTCGAGGACGCCTTCGTGGCCCTGAGGAAGAAGGGCGGCGAAATTCTCGCGGTCCGCAACCTCGACATGTCCTACGTGCCCATCCTGCGGCTCGTGGACGGCCTCGTGATCGAGAACCCGACGGACCTCAACGAGGAACTCCTGTCGATGATCAACCCGCACCTGATCTGGATTTCCCAGGTTCCGGACGCCATGAAGATCCTCGAGCCCGGGTTCACGATCACGGTAGACAGCCGCGAGAAGCTGGTCTACGAAGGCACGATTTGAGGCTGCGACCTTAGGGGTTTTCCCCCGGGCTCGCGGGCCGCGAAAAACCGGTATACGAAGGAACGATTTAAGGCCTGAAAACCCCCGGTTCCCGAACACGGGAGTGGGGGTAGCGGAAAAGGCCGAAGGCCTTTGAAGCGAGGGGGAGCCGCGTAGGTTCCACCCCTACTTGGCGAGTGAAGGCGGAAGCGACGGTAAGTTCATCGCCCTCCCGGGTGGAAGCGAAAATTTTCGCGGTGGAGACGGATCCGGCTCTTCGCGCGCGCGAACGTCACGGGGTTATCTCTCCCGCGAAAACATCGGGGGTAACCCCGGCGATGAACGTACAGGCGCTCCCCCTTTACACTCTTTTCGTAATCTGTTAGTATTAGGCTTCATTATGCGAATAAAGAGGGTTTTTCCCTTTTGAAAGGTAGGTTTACTATGTCCCGGAGATGTGAAATTTGCGGTAAGGGCACCATGAGCGGTAACAAGGTCAGCAAGGCCTACAATCACACCCGCCGCCTTTGGAAGCCCAACATCGTGTCTGTCAAGACCGAGCTCGGCGGAACGACCATGCACATCAAGATGTGCACCCGCTGCCTCAAGAGCGGCTACGTTACCAAGAAGGTCTGATTTTTTCATTCCCCGACTCCGCCCCGTTTCTACGGCGCGGGATCGAGGCTGAATCGGAGCCCGTCATGCGCGGGCTCTATTTTTTTGCCCTCCCCGACGAAACGCCGCACTTCCCCGCGGCTTGAATTCCGTACCAGCCAGTCCTTGACCCACTTTTCGATCCCGATATGCGAAAAATCGTGGCAAATATGGGTTAGATACGCCCGATCCGGGGCTATCCTGACGATTTCCTCCAGGGCGCCCCCGAAGTTGAAGTGGGTGGTGTGGGGCTTCTCCCTCAGCGCGTCGATGACGAGGTTTTTTATCCCGGCGAGAAGTTCCCGGGAGGAGTCGGGAATCTCGCCGCAGTCCGTGAGGTAGGCGGTGTCGCCCATTCGCCAGCCGTAGATTTCCAGATTTCCGTGGAGGAGGGGAATCGCGACCGCGTCGACTGTCGTGCCGTCCACCCGGAAGGGAACGCCCGGCTTCACCGGTATGAGGTTTATGTGGGGTTTTCCCCCTCCCTTTTGGGTATCGCGAAAGATGTAATCGAAGCGCGTGCGGATTTCGTCCAGGATCTCCGGGGAGGAATAGACCGGCAGGTCCCGGAAATGGGTGAAAATGCGCACGTCGTCCAGGCCGTGAACGTGGTCCGCGTGGGCATGGGTTACCAGGAGGGCTTCGAGGCTTTTGAGGCCGGCGCGGAGGGCTTGCAGGCGGAACTCCGGGCCCGCGTCGATGAGGATTCCCGCGTCGTCCCCGGTTCTGGCCAGGGCGCTCGCCCTGTAGCGGGCGTCGCGGGGGTCCTCGGAGCGGCACACGGCGCAGTCGCAGCCGATGACCGGTATGCCGTGGCTAGTGCCGGAGCCCAGTATTTCGAATTCCATCGCTCAAGCATAGTTAAGGCGCGGGGGCCCGTCAAGCGAAAACCCTTGCGGATCGAACCGCTCCGGGGTATGGTAGGGGCATGGCCAAGCAAGATTCCCGCGTCGACCCGCGGCTCATGGACGTTCTCGATTACGTGCTCAACCGTGCCGGTCCCGGCGAGGTGGACGCGGTCGCCGCGGCGGTAGAGCGGCGGAAAAAGGACCTTTCCTCCATCGGCGGCATGGGCGCCATGGAGCCGGAAAAGTTCGCCCGTAACATGGCCCAGGCGGTGCAGGAGTCGATCGACGGCAGCATGGAAGGCATGCGCCGCTCTTTCAGGGAGTTCGCCGTCGACCTGATCCGGAAGGAAGCCCCCGAGCTGACCGAAGGCCAGATGCTCGAGCTCCTCGACGCATGGATACCGGACCGGCCCATACGGCCCGGGGCCCGGGACGACCCGAACGAGGGTCTTGAGCCGAACCCGTCGCTCCCCCCCGGCGCGGGAGTCGAGACCCGGTTCGGCGCCCGGCCCGACGCGGGTTCCGGCCGCTACGCGGGGCTCGCGCGGAAAGGCCTCGTGAACGGCGTGCCGGTCGAGGCCATGCGCGAGATGGTCATGCAGTTCGTGGCCTACAGTACCGGCCGCCTGACCCTTTCCGACGAGGCGGCCCTTCGGGACGCGGTGGGCGATTGGTCCGGCGCGTACTGGCAGAAATTCCCGGATCCCATACGCGCGCTCATACGCGATTTCCTCGACGGGGGAATCGGCGAGGCGGACTTCATGCGGGTGCTGGAAGGCTTGCTCTCGTAAAAAAAGGCCCCCTGAAGGCGAGACCTTCAGGGGGCCATAACGTAACCGGAAAACCCGCGGGCTTACGGGGCCGAACCGGTCACGAATACGTACGCCCCGGTCGCGGGCAAATAAGAGGTCGTCGTGCCGTTTACCCGGATTTTCCAGGTAACTTCGGTCGAGTAGGCCAGGGCGCTCGGAACCTGGTATTTCAAGGCCGTTACCGTCGCGACCTCCACGAAGAGCAGGGTCCTGGTATTCTGGACCAGAATCGTGTAACTGGTCGCGCCGGTCTGGGCTCTCCATTGCAGGAGCGGGGTCGTCGAGACGTTCTCTTCCTTGTGGTACGGGGCGATCGGGCCTACCGTCACGGCGTATTTGCCGTAAGAAGACCATTCCACGCCGTCACTTTCCTCGACATAAAGGGTATGCGTTCCGTCCTTCAGGTCGGCTATCTTTATCGAGGTATCGTAAGTCTCGATCCAGTAATTTGGATCGGTGGAATCCAGCTGGTAGCGATACGAGCCGTTTCCGAACCCGCCTGGAGTCCAGCTCCAGACCACCGACGTAAGGGCCGTGGAGGGATACGCGGAAGTGACTACGGGCGCGTTTGGCGGGAGATCGATTGTCAGGTCTTTTGAGCCGGGCTTTTCCGAGAGATTGCCGGCCACGTCCATTTGGTAAACTTCGAGGGTATACGTACCGTCGGCGAGCTCTTTCGGGGCGGTTACGTACCCGTCAAGGGTATAGACGCCGTCCGCATCCAGCGCCTTGCAGTAATAGACGTAGGCGCTACCCTCTTCGCCGCTCCATTTCCAGGTGGGCGTTCGGGTGCTTGCGTCGCCGTCCACGTCGGGTACGTCGGGCGGGGTCGCGTCTATCACCAACTTCAACGCTTCGGACTTTCCCGCGTCAGTGCGGGCTATAATCGAGTGAGTGCCCGGGTCAAGGGCTACCTCGTAGAAATACCAGTA
>QKCE01000209.1 GCA_003245785.1 Spirochaetales bacterium
CCGCCCGGCTTCACGTCGAGGTGGACGTGGACCCGGTGCAGCTTTTATAGCCTAGTAGCGGACGTCCCAGAGGAAGAGGCCCTGACCGGGGGCCGTGGGACCGGCGTTCTTCCGTTCCCGGGAGCGTAGGATCCGCGCGAATTCGGCGGGATCGGCGCCGCGCGCCTCGAGGTCGATCAGGGTGCCCGTGAGGGACCGCACCATCTTCCACAGGAAGGCGTTCGCGGAAATTTCGAATACGAGCCGTTCCCCTTCCGGAAAAAAATGCGCCCCGTAGAGGTACCTGGAACGGGTGTGGCTTTGGTCCCCCGCCGCGGTAAAGGTCGTGCAATCCACCTCGCCCGAAAGGAAAGACGCCATCCGGTTCAGCCGCGCCACGTCGGGCCATCGCCCCAGGTGCCAGATATAGGGCATCTCGTGGGCAAGGGGCCGCTTTCCGCAGTAGATGAAATACCGGTAGGTCCTCGCGCGGGCGTCGAACCGCGCGTGAAAGGAGGCCGGGGCCTCCCTTGAGTCCAGGACGCGCACGTCGTGGCTGAGCATGGAATTGAGGGCGGGAACGAAGCGCTCCGCCGGAATGCGGGCGATGTCGGTGCGGAAATTGGCTACCTGACCCGCGGCGTGGACCCCCGAGTCCGTTCGGCCCGAGCCGACGAGCGCCACCGGGTGGCCGTGCATCTTCCCGAGGGCGCGCTCGATTTCCTCCTGAACGGTCCGCCCGTTTCCCGTGCCCTTGCCGCTTTGGCGCTGCCAGCCCAGGAAATTCGTGCCGTCGTAGGAAAGGCGAAGCATGATATTCCGCTCGTCAGGCATCTTCGTCGTCATCTTCCTCGTCGTTAAGGTCGGCAACGATGCTGTCATAGAGGGCCCGGGCGTGTTCCAGGAGGGGTCCCGGCTTGCTCTTCGAGGATTTTCCCAGGCCGAACATTTTCGAGAGGGCCCGTCGCTGGGTCACGAGGGTGTCGTGAAGCTTCGCGGGGTCGCCCTTCGCGCCGTACTTGTATTCCAGGAGCGCCGAAAGGTAGAGCACCCCGTCGTAGCCGTAATTCTTGTCGACGTCCGGGCCGAAGGATTTCATGTTCGCGATCATTTCCTTCCCCGAGGACTCGAGGTCGATCGCGTGCCGGTAGAAGAACTGGGCCTTGCGGTAAAAAAGCGTGGACACGTAAGCGTAGTTTTCCTCGGGATATTTCTTTCCGAGCTCGTCGTAGAGCCACGCGGCACGGAGGGCGCACACGCCCTGCTTGATCGTGGGAGAATACTTGTGGTCCACCAGCTCGTAGCACATCATCGCGAGGTAATAGGACGCCGCGCCGTCGCTCAGGGTTCGCGCGGAGGAAAAGTCCGGCTTCGCGCAGAGCCGCCTGACCGAGGTGTAGCGCTCCTGCATTCGGTCGTATATCTTCGAGAGGCTGTCCTTGTCCAGGACGCAAAAGTCCTGGGGAAAGGCCGCGTAGTGGCATTTCGGGCACACGGTGATCGAGTACGCCAGGGGAAACACCTCGCCGAATTTCGCGGAGGGCTCGTATAGCCTGCGAAGCTCGTCGGTGAGGGCTCCCGCGATGAGCCGTCCGCCGCCGGATTTCAGTTCTTCCCGCTTGAACTTGGCCGAGCAGATGGGGCACTCGATCTGGTCCTTGGAGTAAAACGTGAGGCCGGGGGCCTTGTCGTTAGCGTTCGCTATGGGGCTCAACGGCGTCTCCTTCTATTACGACCATGGCGAGGGCGTTGTCGCGCTCGTGGGTGAGGCTCAGGTGTATCGTCTTTCCGCCGACGCGCTCGAAGGCTTCCTTGGCGTTCCCGAAAAGGTGCATGCAGGGCTTTCCGTTGTGGTTGTTCACCACCATGATATTCTTCAGGGTTATCCCCGCGAGACCGCTGCCCACGGCCTTCCCGAAAGCTTCCTTGGCGGCGAACCTCGCGGCCAGGGAAAGTATCGCCGTCGAGCCTCGGCTCATCGCGGCGGTAAGCTCGTCGGGGTGGAAGAAGCGCTCGAGAAGCGCCGGCGTGTTTTGCCAATGCTCGAGGCGATGCACGTGCACCACGTCCAAGCCAATTCCCAGGATCATCCTTCCCTCCTACCGAACTGTATTTGCACTTCGGCGGGCGTCGTTTCGACGACGTCGAAGGAACCGGGCCGCGCGACCTGCACCGGCAGGCTGTAAATTCCGGGGGCGGACACGTTCGAGCAGTCCACCGAGAGTATGTCGAAGGGCAGCACGTAAGCCGAGAGCTCGCTGTTCGTGCCCCGGAGCCGGAGCGTGCCGGCGGGCAGGCTACCCGTGGCCTCCAACCCGGCGGGAAGCCCGGTCAGGAGGATGGGGATATCCGTGAAGGCCCGTACGTAAGTCGTCGGCTCGACCCCTACGTCGTATTCGACCCGCTCGTTTCCCGCGAAATCCACCAGGGGATTTCCGTTGAGAAGAAGCGCGGTGCCCGAGAAATTCCCGCTCCGGCCCGAGAGATCGATGGTCTCGGTGGACACGGCGGCGAGCTTGGCCAGTACGGACCGGGGGCCCGATATCTCAACGGTGGAGGGCTTGACGGTATAGCCCGTAAGCTCGAAGCCCGTTTCCGGGAAGCCGCCGAAATCGGGATTCACCGGTACCTTCTTGGTTAACCGGCGTTCGAGGCGAATCTTTACCTCCGCGGGATCCACCGTAACCTCTAGGGGATCGATGCCCAGGGCCGTCCCCGAAAGATGGGCGCGAACCGGGATGCGAACCTCGCCCTCGGCGTCGAAGCGCGAAAGGTCGATAGACGCGGTTATATCGCTTTCGAGGATCGGGTAGATGCTGTCCGTCTCGCCCCGGAGCCGGATTTTCACCATTTTGGGGTAGGTTGAGGCGGGGGCGAAGTTGCCGTTGGCCTCCACGGACAGGGGAACGGAAAAATACCGCTGGTCGAGGGTGCTCATCCTGTAAAAGAGAAACAGCAGGAGCGCGAGGACCAGGCAGACGATCTTCGCCGGCCAGTCCGTAATGGCGCGCTCAACCAAACTCGGCGCTTTCATGGGCAGGCTCCTCCCCCCCCGAATCCTGGCCGAGGTCGAGCAGCGATTCAAGCTGTTTCGTAATCTCCGCCGACGTGAGGTCGTAGTAAAGTTTCGAGTCGTAGGCGAGGCTCACCGCCCCGGTTTCCTCGGAGACGATCATCACCACGGCGTCGGTTTCCTCGGAAAGGCCGAGGGCCGCCCTGTGGCGGGTACCGAAGGTTTTCCGGATGTCCTGCTGCTCCGAGAGGGGCAGGAAGCAGCCGGCGGACACCACTCGGCCGCCCTGGATCACGATTGCCCCGTCGTGGAGGGGCGTGTCGTGGCCGAATATGGTGACGATTATGCTCGAGGAAAGGTCGGCGTTGAGCCGTGTCCCGGTGTCCGAGATGTCCCGGAGGTTGTTCCGGCGGGTGAATACCGCGAGCATGCCCCGCTTCCGCTGGGAAAGGATTTCCGCCGCGGTGAGCACCGAGTCCAGGTGCGAGTGCTTGGACCGCTTGCCCATCCTGAGCCAGTCGCTCTGGCCGATCCGCAGGAAGATTTTCCGGAGTTCCGGCTGGAACACGATGGCCACGCCGATCAGGAGTCCCGGGGCGAGAATGTTCAGGAGCCAAAGCAGGGTGTTCAGGCGGAGCACGAAGGCCACCGCGTAGATGATCAAAAGGGAGATCGCCCCCTTGAGGAGCTGGATCGCCTGGGTTTTCACGAGGATGCCGTACACGACGTACAGGAGCACCGCGAGGATGCCTACGTCGAGAATAGGCTGAACGATCGAGTAGAGGCCCATGGCCCGGTTAAGCGCGTCCAATTCGTTCCGTCTCCCTCAATACGGCGAGCATGTCCCTGGTTTCCGCGACGTCGTGCACGCGTAGCCAGCTCGCGCCGCCCCGCACGGCCAGCAGGTTCGCGGCCAGGGTTCCCGCGAGCCGGTCCCCCACCTCGCGGCCCGTCATGATCCCCACGGAGGATTTTCTCGACAGTGCCATCATCACCGGGTATCCGGTCGAGGCGAGCGAGGCGACGTCCGCGATGAGCGCCAGGTTATCCTCGTGCCGCTTGCCGAAGCCTATCCCGGGGTCCAGCACGATTCGGTCCCTCGCGACGCCCGCCCGTTCGGCCGCTTCGGCGCGGCCGAGGAGCCAGTCCCTCACCTCATCGACTACCCGGTCGTAGGAGGGATTTTCCTGCATCGTTTTCGGGGTACCCTTCATGTGCATGAGCACCACCGGGGTCCCCGTTTCCGCCGCGACCCGGGCGATCTCCGGGTCGTCGGTCAGGGCTGAAATATCGTTGAGCATGTCGGCCCCCGCGGCGATCGCTGCGCGAAGGACAGCGGATTTCCTCGTGTCGACCGAGATGGGCACGTCGCTTTCGCGGCGTATCCCCTCTATGAGCGGGATTACCCGGGAAATCTCCTCTTCCTCGCTCACGTAGGCCGAGCCGGGCCTTGAGGACTCCCCGCCGATATCGATCACGTCGGCCCCGGCGGCGGCGAGGGCGAGGGCCCGCGCGACGCCGGCCTCGAGGGCCCCGGCGGCGTCCCCGCCGGTCCGGCTCCCTTCCCAGAAGGAGTCCGGCGTGGCGTTGAGGATGCCCATCACGAAAGCCGGGTCCCCGGTCGTTATTTCGCGGTCCCGGAGGCGGAAGCTGAGGCTCATGCGAGCCGTTCCGCGGAACGGGCCTCGCGGGCTTTCCTCACCTCGTCCGCCACGTGGGCGGGGGAAAGTCCCGCCGAGGAGAGAATCTGGGCCCGGGTCCCTTGTGGATAATAGAGCTCGTCGAAGGCCATGACCGACGCGCGGACCCCCGAAAGCCGTTCCCGGACCAGGGAAGCCAGGGCTTCCGCGAAGCCGCCGGTCCGTATGCCGTCCTCCACGAAGACGACGGAGCCGTAGGGCGCGACGGCGTCGAGGAACCAGGCCTCGTCGAAGGGTTTCACGAAACGGAGGTTGAGCACGTCTACCGGGCAGCCCGCCCGGGCGAGCTGGTTGGCCGCCTCGTGCACCTCGGCGTAGATGCCGCCGGTGCAGGCAACGAGAACGTCGGATCCGTCCCGGGCGACGAACACCCCGCGGCCGGCTTCTATCGGCGCGGAGAAGGCGGGCTCCTCCGTCGGGCAGGACCCCTTCGGGTACCTGAGCATGACGGCGTTTTCCTGGTCGAGGGCCCAGGCGAGCATGAGCCGCGTTTCCTCCGCCGAGGCGGGCGTGAGTATCGAAAGGGACGGGACGGGCCTGAAGAGCGCGATGTCGTAAAGTCCCTGGTGGGTTTCCCCGTCGTCGGGAACCGCGCCCGCGCGGTCCATGGCGAAAACCACCGGGAGTTTCTGTAGGGACACGTCGTGGATTACCTGGTCCACCGCGCGCTGCATGAAAGTGCTGTAGATCGCCACCACGGGACGGCGCCCCCCGGCGGCGAGGCCTCCCGCGAAGGTGACGGCGTGCTGTTCGGCGATTCCCGTGTCGAAAAAGCGTTCCGGGTAGCGGTGCTGGAAGGGAACGAGGCCGGTTCCCTTCGACATCGCCGCGGTGATCGCCACGATTTCCGGCCGCCGGGAAGCCTCGTCCACGAGGGCGTTGGAAAACGCCTCGGTGAAGCTCAGGGTATCGAATTTCTCGACCTTTCCGTCGCTGATGCAGAAGGGACCGATGCCGTGGAAGGTTGAGGGGTCGTTTTCCGCGAGGCTGTAGCCCTTCCCCTTCCGGGTTATCACGTGGACCACCACGGGCCGCTTGAGGCGCTTCACGTCGCGGAGCACCTTCTCGAGCTCCTCGACGTTGTGCCCGTTCAGGGGACCGACGTACTCGAAGCCGAGGTCCACGAAAAGGTTGTCCTTGAACAGGAGTCCCTTCACGCCCCTCTTCACGCGGTTCACCGCCTTGAGGACGAAGGGGCCGACGAGGGGAACGCGGTTTACCGCCCGGTCGAAGCGGTTCCGGAAGCGCTGGTAACTCACGCCCATGGTGAGGCGGCTCAGGTACTGCGAGAGGGCGCCGGTATTGGGGCTGATCGACATCTTGTTGTCGTTCAGGATCACGATCAGGTCCTTCCCGTCGTCCCCGGCGTGGGACAGGCCCTCGAGGGCCATACCGCCGGTGAGCGCGCCGTCCCCGATGACCGCGACGACCTTGCCCCGCCCGCCGGCGAGGCGGCGGGCGGCTAGAATGCCGTAGGCCGCGGATATGGACGTGGAGGCGTGGCCCGTATCGAAGGAATCGTAAGGGCTCTCGTCTTTTTTCGGGAAACCCGAGAGGCCGTCCCTTTTCCGTATCGTATGGAACCGGTCGTACCGTCCGGTCAGGAGTTTATGGGTATAGCACTGGTGGCCCACGTCCCAGACGAAGGAATCTTCGGGGCAGTCGAACACTCGATGCATGGCGACGGTGAGTTCCACCACGCCGAGATTGCTGGAAAGGTGCCCGCCGTTGGATCCGACCACCTCGATGATGGTTTTCCGGATCTCCTCGGTCAGGAGGCGTATCTCCGCGTAAGTCATTTTTTTGATGTCCGCGGGGGAAGAAATCGAAGACAGCAGGGGGGGGTTCATAAAAAAGAATTATAACATAACGGAATGTAAAAAAAAAGACCGCGCGCGGGAGTCGCGAGCGGTCTCTTTGGCGTATAAGCGTAACCGGGCTCAGTACGAACGGGCGCCAACCCGATCAGGACCCGAGAAGCCTCCTTCCGGACCCATCGTACTTGCGAAAGGGAGCCCGGAAAGGGGTTATCTCTTCTTGTGCCGGTTCTTTCTGAGTTTTTTCTTGCGCTTATGCGTCGCGATTTTCTGGCGTTTTCTTTTCTTTCCGCAGGGCACGTCGGCACTCCTTATAAAATCAAGTCCTCTAATTATGAATAAAAAGAATGAAACAGTCAAGTACCGAGAAAGTCGAGTATCGCCTTCTCGGCGGCGGCAAAGTCCCCGGCGGGGAGCCGAAGCACGTCCGGCAGGGGCTTGAAAAAGGTTTCCTGCCGTTTCGCGTAGAGCCGGGAATCCCGGACGATCGCGTCGCGGGCGCCTTTCGGGTCCGAACCCGGGGGATCGGCGAGAAAGAACTCCCGGTAGCCTATAGCCTGCATGCCCGGGTCGTCCTTACCGTAGCCGGCGCGGAGGAGGGACGCGAACTCGGCTTCCAGGCCTTGGGCGAACATTTCGTCAACCCTCGCCGCTATTCGCCGGTTCAGTTCTTCCCGCGACCTCTCGAGGGATATCACGAGAAAGGAATAGGCCTCCCGCCGGGTATCCGGAACCTTGAAGGAACTCAAGGGGCGTCCGGTGGCGTGCCACACCTCGAGGGCCCGGACGATCCGGTATTCGTCGCGAAGGTTGATTCGCGCGGCGCTCTCGGGATCCGCCTTTCCGAGTTCCGCCATGAGCGCCTCGGCGCCCTCGACGAGGAGCCGGGACTGCAGGACCGCGCGTATTTCCGGGTCGGCCTCGGGGGTTTCCGGCAGGCCGTACATGAAATTCCTGAGATAAAAGGCGGTTCCGCCGAGTACCACCGGGAGCTTTCCCCGGCGGCGTATGTCCGCGCAGGCGGCGTCGGCGAGGCGCACGAAGGCACCGGCCCCGAATTGTTCCCGGGGGTCGGCGAGATCGAGAAGATGGTGGGGAAGATGGCCGAGAAGGCGGGGATCGGGCTTCGCGGTGCCGATGTCCAGGCCGCGATAGACCTGCATGGAATCGGCGCTCACGATTTCCGCGCCGCCGCGGAGGCGTCCTGTCGTGCCCGGCGCGGGGGGCTTTCCGGGTTCCGAGGAAAAAAGGGCCTCCGCGAGGGCGGTTTTACCCGACGCGGTCGCCCCGAATACGACGACGACCGGAATCAAGTTCAGGGCTGCTCGATCTGGTATTCGACGGTCTTCGTGAAGACCTGCCGGGCGGCGAGGGACACGACCTTGCCGTCGTTTTCCTCGATCGCGGGGTCGCGGACCATGGAAAGCTGGAAAGCGCGGCGTATGGACGCGCAGGTTATCTCATATACGTTGCCCTTGAATTCGACGAGCTGTTCGAGTGGGAATATCATTTTTACAGTATACAAATTTCGGGCGAGGAGCGCAAGGGATTTATCCATCGTGCCGGGGGCGCGGAACTTGCCCCGAAGCGCGGTATTGGCTACATTAATATAAACACAAGGGGGAGTTTATGGCAAACACCAACGGGGGAGTGCCGTTCCAAGCGCCGAAATGGGCGCGCACGGGCATTATCGTTCCGATCGCCGTCGTCATCGCCGTCATCGCGTTGGCGGGTACCGGGTTTTTCATCGTCAATCCGACCGAGGACGCCGTCGTTACGCGCTTCGGGAAATATCTGGCAACCGTGGGTCCCGGCGCCCATTTCAAGATCCCCTTCGGGATCGACCGTTCCTATAACGTTCCCACCAAATCGATCCAGACCGAGCAATTCGGCTTCAGGACCGTGCGAGGGGGCGTCCAGAACACCTACGCGAACAACGACTACAGCAAGGAATCGACCATGCTCACGGGAGACCTGAATATCGTGAACGTGGAATGGATCATCCAGTACCGCATCAACGATCCCCGGGCGTGGCTGTTCAACGTGAACGAGGACGTGCGCAACTCGACCATCCGCGACGTGTCCCAGTCCGTCATCAATACCCTCGTCGGGGATCGCGCGATCCTGGACGTGATGGGTGCCGAACGGCCCGCCATCGAGGCGGAAGCCCTCAGGATGACCAACGACAAGCTGAACGAATTCGGCCTCGGCGTGACGGTCACCACCGTCCAGCTCCAGAATATCGTCCCCCCGCCGGGCGTACAGTCCGCCTTCGAGGACGTGAACAAGGCCATCCAGGACATGAACCGCCTGATCAACGAGGGTAAGGAAGCGTATAACGCCGAGATACCGAAGGCCGCGGGCGAGGCGGAGAAAACCGTGCTCGAGGCCCAGGGCTACGCGACCGAGCGGGTAAACCGCGCGATGGGCGACGTGGCGCGCTTCACCTCGGTGTACGACGAATACCGGAAGGCCCCGGCGGTAACCCGGCAACGGCTTTACCTCGAGACCATCGATTCGCTCTTTAACGCGGAGAAGGGAACTACCCTGGTCGACAAGAAGCTCGACAACTTCCTCCCTCTCACGAACATCACCAAGGGAGGAGCCCAATGAAAAAGTCCAGCCTCGGCGCGCTCGTCGCGCTCGGAATAATCGCCGTCGCCGCGTTCGTCCTCAACCCCCTTTACGTGTTGAACGAGGGGGAGCAGGCCATCGTGATCCGCTTCGGCGAGATCGTCGCCTCCGCCCGGGACGCGGGGCTTCACCTTAAAATGCCCTTTATCGACACGGTCGCCACCTACCCCAAGAAGGTCATGTCCCTCGACGGAGATTCCCAGAGGATCCCGACCAAGGAAAACCAGTTCATCATCGTGGATACCACGAGCCGCTGGCGAATCCAGGACCCGGTCAAATTCTACGAGTCCCTGACCACCATCGAGGCGGCCTACTCGAGGATCAGCGATATCATCGACTCCTCCGTCCGGTCCGTGATCACCTCCTCCAGCCTCAACGAGGTAGTGCGTAACTCCAACCTGATCAACGAGCTTCAGCACAGCGAGAATTTCGCCCTCGGCGCGGACGCCGACGAGGTGGAACTGAGCCAGCTTTCGGGCGAGAAGATTACCTACGAGAGCATCGCGAAGGGGCGCCAGGAACTCAGCAACGAGACGACCGCCATCGCCCGCGAGAAGGTGCTGGATTTCGGCATCGAGCTTCTGGACATCGTGCCGAGGCAGATCAAATACTCCGACGAGCTTACCGAAAGCGTCTATAACCGGATGATCAAGGAACGCAACCAGATCGCGCAGACTTTCCGCTCGACCGGCGAGGGAAAGAAGGCGGAATGGATGGGAAAGCTCGAGAACGAGAAAAAGAACCTTCTCTCCGACGCCTATAACCGGGCGGAAACGATCAAGGGCGAGGCCGACGCGAAAGCCTCGAAGATTTACGCCGATACCTACAACCGGGACCCGGAGTTCTACGCGTTCTGGAAGAGCATAGAGACCTACCGGACCACCTTGCCCAATTTCGACAAGATCCTCTCAACGGATATGGACTTTTTCAGGTATCTTTACTCCCCGAACGGACGGTAAGCGGCGAATGAACATACTCGGACACTCGATCAACGACGGGAAAAGGATCCTTACGCTGGATACCTCGATGACTCCCAGGGCCTTCGCCCAATCGGGACTGCCAAAGCTCCTCGGGGAGGCCGGGTTCCGGGTTAGCCCCGAGGGGGACGTGAGCGAATCGGTCCCCCTGGGCACCCTCGCCTGGGGCGACTCCGATATCGACGGGGAGCGGGCGGGAATGCGCGTGACCTTCGCCGACTTTCCCGGCGAGACGCTGCTGGAAGCCGTACGGTCCTCCTCGAATGACGCCGCGTCCCGGGATCGCGCCTGGGTTCTCGTTCACCGGGTCGGGAAAACCCTGACCCATCTCGCCCGCTCGGGTGGCCACGGAAGGCTGCCCCTCGAGGCGGTCGCGAGATCCGGGCCGGAATCGGTGCTTTGCGCCGGGGACGGTTCCCTGTTCATCCTCCCGCCGGCCCTGTACCGGCGCTGTCGGGCGAACTCCGGCGGCTCCGCGGAAATCGAAAACCGGCTGGCCTGGGTGCATCCCGACCCGGATTCGGTGACCCCCGAGCGGGCCCTCGAGTTCCTGTTGGGGGCGCTCGCCTACCGGGTGCTCTCGGGAAAGGACGCCTTCGACGCGGGTTTACTTGCCTCGGGTGACGCCAAATCCGAACGCCCGCCCTCGGAACACCTCCTGAGGGAAATGCGCAAGGCGCGCTTCGAGCCCCTGGAATTCGCTTCGCCTTCCGCGTCCCGGGCGGCTTGCGACGCGATCGACCGGGCGCTCGACCCGAAGGCCGAGTACGACGCCGACGACGAGGAGCTCGCGATAACCAGCCTTGGGGAGGATCTTTCCGCCCTGACCGACCCGGCCCGCGCCGAGGCTGCGGCCGCCCAGGATTTCGCGAGGCGAAAGGAAGCCGCCGCCCGTCGAAGGGAAGCGGCGCGCCGGAGGGAAGCCTTTTTCGGCAAATACAGGGGTGTCCTCGCGGGAGCGGGCATAGCCCTCGCCGTCGTCGCCGCCGTGGGAATTACCACGGCGAACGACATGGCCTCGCGACCGACCACGAAGGGCCTTGAGATTGCGCAGGTAGCGGAAAAATTTTATGCCGCGATCGCGGACCTCGACCAGGAATGGCCCGAGGCTTGCCTCGCCAAGGGCGTAAAAACCGATTACGGAAACTTCCTTACGAGCATCTACGTGACCGCCAAGGTGAGGGAATCTTACGAACGAAACGGGGGAATCGTGTCCCCCGCCCTCCTTTTCAGCCTCGGCTCCAGCGAAGGAAGGACGGTGTACGGCGTGACCGGGCTCGAAATACGCCCCGACGCCGGAAACGACCGGATATTCGAGTCTTCGTTCTATCTCTGGCTTCCTTCCTCGGAGACCGGGAATTCCGAACGCAATGACCAGGCGGGTCTCGACGCGGGAGAACAGATCGGGATTTACCGGTATAGGGACAGGATCACCCTGGGGTTCGTGAAGGATCGCTGGCGAATAACCGCCTTCGAGGCCCTTGAGAGGACCCTCGTGGAAGGCGACGGAAACGCCATAGTCCGGATGATAGCCGACGGAAGCGCCGGGGCAGAGCCCTGGGCGCCAAGCCCCGAGGCGGTCAAGGCGGCGGCCGTGGAAGCCTCCGCCGGGGCGATGCCCGCCCAATAAAAAGGCAACCCGCGAAAGCGGCGAATTCCTCCCGGAAAAAGCAAACCCCGGCGACGGCCCTACAGGCATAGCCGGGGTTTTTCCGTCTTTACGGATTAACGTGGTACATGCGAAGTTTACGGTTTAGCGCGGTACCCCGGCGCGGGACAGCCGGGACGGCTCGGGGGTTTGCCGATTTGCGGATTAGCGCGGAACCCCGGCGCGGGATAGCGGCCAGAACCTGAAGTTGGCCGAACCGAGAATCTTGTCCACCGGCACGTACTGGGGTTCCAGGTTGGAGCGGTACACGAAGGACCAGGGATCGTGGGCGTCCACCTCGGCGAGCCGCGCCACGAGGGAATGGCGCATGTCCAGGGAATTGAACCGGTTGTCGCCCATCATGAAATAGCAGTTTTCGGGAATATACTCGTTCTCCCCGGCAGGGAACTCGCCCATATTGCGCTGGTCGCTCTGGTTCATGTAGAAGTTGTATTTTTGCGCGTCCGCGAGAAGGGCGTTCAATTCCTTGTCGCCTACCAGCTCGTCCGCCGTGGCGTTGGCCGCGAAGAGTTCCGCGTCGCGGACCACGAGCCGCCCGAAATCCAGCTTGAGCAACAGGTTCACGTTCCTCGCCCGCTCGTCGAAAAGGTTTTTCCGCGCGGGCATCTCCGTCCAGTCGGTCATGAAGGCCGTGAACCACGCGCTTCCGCCGTTGGTGGTAAGGAGGGTCCGCGTAAGGGCGGCGCTGTTCTGGAAAAGCGTAACGATTTCGCGGTTCGCCCTGGATACGAGGTCGGGCGCTTTCCGAACCGTATCCGCGGTTCCCTTCAGTTTCGCGAACCGGGCCGCGAGCTCGCGGCATTCGGCGGCCGCCGCCTCGGGATCGAGGTTCGCCCGTATGGATTCCACCGATTCCAGTTCCTGGAAGGCTTCGGCGGAGAGCACGATCCTTTTGACCTGGGAGAGCTCGGACCGGGGCAAAGCCGCGAGATTCCAGGTGGCCCAGGTCGCGTCCTCGTTGACCGGGCTGAAATCGGCGTCCCCCGCGCGTTTCGAGTAAAGCACCCCGTCGACCAGCATCAATTTCTCGCCGGGCACGCCGGTCACGCGTTTTACGAGGGGATCGGCCTTTACCTCCCCGAACTCGTCCACGTTGATGTTCACGCCGGTGAAGGTGAGCATGTAGACGAGCTGCGAGACGAAGGAACGGACCCGCGCTTCCTTGGTGTCATTGTAATGGGGGTTGCTGAAGATAACGATATCGCCCCGCTTGTAGGAGCGCATCCGGGGAATGCCCACGTCGGACAGGGGGAACTTCGGGCCGCTGGGGGTTTTCACCACGACCACACGGTCGCCGATCATGAACTCCGGAACCATCGACTCCGAGGGAATCGCGTAAAGCTGGAAGAAGAAGAGGTTGATGAGAAGCACGAGGCAGGCCGCCTGCACGAGGGCGTCGAGCCACTCGAGTCCCTGGGCGGCGAGGCTTTTCTTCGACGTTTCCTGGACGGCGAGATCGGGAATCCAGGCGGTTACCCGCTTGTCCGCCAGCCGGTACAGGAGGTAAACCGACGAAACGGTCGCGATGAGCCACAGGATGACCGACGAGAGGTCGAGAAGGAACGAACCGTCCCCTTCACCGGCGCGGCGCACGATAAACGCCGCGAGAAGGACGAAGGGCAGGTATTCGAGGAGCTTGCGGAAGGCCGCGAGGCTTTTCCTGTCCTTGGCGCGAAGCGTCCTGAACGCCTGGTATATCGCGAGGGCTACGTAGCCCAAGGCTATCGGGAAGCCCCAGAATTCGATATCCAGGGGCGCCGTGAAGCAGGTAACGGAATAAAGCACGGCGCTAACGCCGCAAATGAGCAGACTGATGAACATGGATTCTCCTCCGTTTCGGTGCCCGAATACCGGGCAGTATAGCAAAAAAAGCCGATTAAGGACTATACTCGCGTATTATGGATTTAGAACGGCTTGCCCTCGATCCCGCGCTCGCGCCCGCGGCGGAGAACGGATATCTCCGCGTTCCCGGAAAGGCCCTCGAGGCCCTGGCCCAAGCCGCCTTCGAGCGGATGGCCTTCACCTTCACGAAGGAACACCTCGAAAATCTTCTGCGCGTGGCCTCCGATGAAACAAACAGCGCGAACGACCGGATGGTTGCGGCAAGCATGCTGGATAACGCGATAATCGCCTCGGAGGGGGAGCTGCCCCTCTGCCAGGATACCGGCACGGCACAGGTCTTCGCCTGGAAGGACGAGGGAGTACGGACGGACGGGGACGACGCGTCGATTCTCGCCTCCGGCGCGGAAGCCGCCTACCGGGAGCGAAACCTCCGATATTCGACGACCGTGCCCTCAGGCCTTTTCGCCGAGCGCGACCCCGGCGACAATATGCCGGCCCAGGTTCTCCTTCAGGCCACCCCGGGGGTCGAGGCGACCGGCGACCCGGCGGGGGCCTCCTATCGCTTCCTCTTTTGCGCGAAGGGCGGCGGCTCTTCCAACAAGACCAAGCTTTTCCAGGCCACGAAGGCCCTCCTGAACGAGGCAGCCTTCGAAGCCTTTCTCGCCCGCGAGATAGCGGCCCTGGGCTCTTCCGCCTGCCCGCCCTACTCCATCGCGGTGGTCGTCGGCGGGATAAGCCCCGAACAGAACCTCCTTGCCCTGAAGCTCGCTACCGCCGGCCTTTTCGCCTCGGAAGCCCCTTCCCGCGACCTGGCGGTCATGGGCACCCTCCCGGTC
>QKCE01000026.1 GCA_003245785.1 Spirochaetales bacterium
GTCGAGGAAACCTGGATCGAGGGGAGGCGGGTAAGCTTCGAGTGAACGGGCCGCAACGCGGCATCGCCGCGCTACGAGGATTTACGGCGACGCTTCGAGGCACCCTCCGGGCGCGACGCCCCTCGAGGGACTCCCTGGCCGCCGCCGCGGCGCGGGACCGTCGCCCAAAGGGGACTTTCCGCGTCAGTCTTGGATGCGTGGCTGCGGTATCTTCCGGAAGGCTTCCGGGGTGAGGGTCGCCCCCCGGATCGAAACGACCGCGGCGGAGACCCGGTTCGCGTATTCCAGGGCCTCGCGGTAGGGTATGCCCCGCTTGCGGCAGGCGATGACGGCCCCGATATGGGAATCCCCGGCGCCGATCGTGTCCACGACCTTCACCGGTTCCGTCGGCACGTGGTGAAGCCCGGTCCGGTCGAAATAGTAGGAGCCTTCCGCACCGTCGGTAATTATCACCGTGTTTTCCGTCCGTTCGAAAAGCCGCTTCGCGCCTTCCTCTATGCCGTCCGCTCCCGTGAACCCGAGGAGCTCTTCCTTGTTCAGGTGCACGACCGGGCGCAGGGCGAAGAGGGCTTCCATCCTGCCTATGTCGATATTGCCGATCCTGGGGCCGACGGCGAAATAAATGGCCGGGGAGTGGGAGGCGCCCAGGTGGGTCAAATACGAAACGATCTCGTTCCCCGTCGGCTCCTCCACCTCGAGCCCGCAGATATAGACGCTGTCGATTTCCTCCGCCGGGATGGCGGACATCCAGCTTTCGGAGAAGGTGTACTCCACGCCATGGTAGGCGATGAAGGTCCGCTCGCCGTCGGGCTCCACGTAGCAATAGCAGCACCCGTTGTCCCGGTCTTCGGAACGCAGGAAGGGTCGTATGCCGAGGGCGGTCAATTCCTTGAAAACGTAATCGCCGTACATCCCCGTGCCCACGGGGGAACACAGGACGTGGGGAAGCCCGGCGAGGCGGAGGATCGCGTGGGCGTTGTAGGCGCAGCCGCCGAGCACCACGGCTTGGGACTGGATGTTTACGTCGTCCTTCCGGGAGGGGAGGGCGGGCACGTTGATGATGACGTCGAGGGTCGTGGAACCGATGAAAACGGTTTTTTTCATGGCGGGCCTCCCATGGGAAACGGAAACCATATGGGGATGCAAAAAGAAAAGGACCACCTTGCGGCGGTCCTTTCCTTTATTTATCGTCCCCGGAAGAAGACTTGAACTTCCATGCCCTTACGAGCACTAGTACCTGAAACTAGCGTGTCTACCAATTCCACCATCCGGGGATTTTTGAAAGATACCGGAAAGGGGTCCGCGTGTCAAGAGCCCCGGGAATGGCCAAGCCCTTGGCGGGGCAGGCCGCGGCGGAAACGTTCCCCGGTAACCTACGCGTTTACTGGTCGTTGTATCGGTTGTGGATCTCCGTGATGGCCTTCGAGACGGACAGGAATATCGAGACGAGGTCCGGGTCGAAGTGGCTGCCGCTCTCGTCGTTCAGGAGCACGAAGGCCTCGATTATCGGCTGGGCGTGCTTGTACACCCGCTTCATGGTGATGGCGTCGAACACGTCGGCGATGGCGATGATCCGGGCGGAAAGGGGGATATTCTCCCCGGCGAGCCCTTCGGGGTAGCCCTTGCCGTCCCAGCGCTCGTGGTGGTAGAGGATGATGTCCTTCGCGGTGTCGAGGTAGCGGAAGGTGGGGAAGGATTCCTGGAGCCGCTCGATGGTTTCGGCGCCCTTGGTCGTGTGGGTCTTCATGACCTCGAATTCCTTGGGCGTGAGCCTTTCGGGCTTGTGAAGGATGTGGTCCGGTATGCTTACCTTGCCGATGTCGTGGAGCTTCGCGAGGCCGGTGACGGTTTCGACGAAGACCATGTCTATCTTGTCCTTGAATTTCTCGCTTTTCGCCGCCTCGATGACCAGGGCTTCCACGTATTTCTCGATCCTTACGAGGTGCTGGCCGGTTTCGTTGTCCCGGGTACTCGCGAGGTCCGCGAGGGACTGGATCATGAGCTGTTGGGCGGAAAGGTCCTGGCTGGGGGTTTTGGCCTTTACCGTGGCCTGGTTGATCACGTTGAGGGTGCGCCGGATGCGGAGGTCCAGCTCCTCGGGGTCGTAGGGCTTGTGGATGAAGTCGGAAGCCCCTCGGCGGAAGCTTTCCTTCAGGTGTTCGGGATCCTGGTCGCCCGAGACCATCATGACCGGGATGGCCTTGAACCGGGGTGTGTAGCGGAGGATGTCGAGAAACTCGAGGCCGTCGATGCCCGGCATGTTCATGTCGAGCAGTATGACGTCCGGCATTTCCGCCGAGAGGCAGGCGAGGGATTCTTCGTAGTTGCTCGCCACGGCGACCTCGTACGAATCGGAAAGCTCGAACTGAAAAAGGGTAAGCTGGGACTTACTGTCGTCGATGCACAGGACTCGGGGTTTGTTCAGGATCGCTCTTTCGGTCATATTTCTTCCTATAACGTTAGTTTATATCAGAAATTTATTGAATGCCAAGCGATTCTTTACTTTTTTATCGAGTCGGAATGGTTATACCGAATAGGTTCCTGAGGTGGTGGCCCCGCCGTGGCCGGTCCAGTCGGTGTGGAAGGTTTCCCCCCGGGGCCGGTCCGTCCGTTCGTAGGTGTGCGCCCCGAAGTAGTCCCGCTGGGCCTGGAGCAGGTTCGCGGGCAGCTTCGCGCTCCGGAACCCGTCGAACCAGGAAAGGGCCGAGGCGAGGGCGGGGACCGGGAGCGCCGCGGTTATGGCGGCCCCGACGGTTTCGCGCCAGCCCGGTTCGGCCCCGAGAAGCTCGCCGCTGAAGTAGCGCGACAGGGCGAGGTTCGGCAGGTCCTTTTCGGAGGCGAAGGCGTCGGCGATGCGGTCCAGGAATACGGAGCGGATGATGCAGCCGCCCCGCCAAATACGGGCGATGGAGGCGAAGTCCAGGTTCCATCCGTTCGTGACCGAGGCGAGGCGCAAGAGCTCGAAGCCCTGGGCGTAGGAGACGATTTTGGCGGCGTAGAGGGCGTCGCGGAGGCGCGGCAGCCATTCTTCCGGATCGCCGGCAAAGGGCTTTCGCGCGGCGGGGAAAAGGGCGGAGGCGGCTTCGCGGGTATCCTTTTGGGCCGAGAGGCAGCGGGCGAAGACCGATTCCACGATCAGCGTGAGGGGGGTGCCCTCGTCGAGGGCCGCGATGCCGGTCCATTTGCCGGTGCCCTTCTGCCCCGCCGCGTCGAGGATTTTCTCCACGAGGGGCGAGCCGTCGGCGTCGCGGTGGGCCAGTATCTCGGCGGTAATCCCGATGAGGTAGGAATCGAGGGGGCCCCGGTTCCATTCGGCGAAAACCTCGGCCATGCGGTCGTAGGAAAGGCCGAGCCATTCCTTCATGATCCAGTAAATTTCCGAGACGATCTGCATGTCGCCGTACTCGATCCCGTTATGGACCATTTTCACGAAGTGTCCCGCGCCGCCCGGTCCCATCCAGGCGCAGCAGGGCGCGCCGTCCGGGGCCTTGGCTGAAATCGCGGTGAACAGGTGCTCTATCGAAGGCCAGGCCTCGGAGGACCCGCCGGGCATGAGGGACGGGCCGTTGAGGGCCCCTTCCTCGCCGCCGGAGATGCCGGTCCCGACGAAGCGGAAGCCCAGCTCGGCGAGCCGGGAAGCCCGGCGGGCCGTGTCGTTGTAATTGGAATTGCCCCCGTCCACTATCGTGTCGCCGGGGGAAAGGAGGGGAAGGAGGCTGTCGATTACCTGGTCCACCGCGCTTCCGGCCTTGATCATCATCATGACCGTGCGCGGCCGGTCCAGGGAGGCGACGAGGTCGGCGAGGGTTTCGGCGCGGATGAAGCGCTTGCCCGCTCCCCGTCCCGCGATGAAGCGGTCGAGGGTCGCGGTGGTCTTGTTGTGCACCGCGACGGTGAACCCGTTCCGTTCCATGTTGAGGACGAGGTTTTCGCCCATCACCGCGAGCCCGATAAAGCCTATATCGCCTTTCATGCCGCTTCCCCCGCCTTTGCTCAAGTTTATTACCGGACCGTTTCTTCGGCCGGCAGGTTTTTAGGTTCGAGAATCGCGGGATCCTTCGAGGCCCGGTACGCGAGGAGGCCCGTAAGGGTCGCCGCGAGGGCGAGGAAGACCGCGATCGCGACCGCGGCCAAGACCTTCTTGCGGGCGCCGGAGCCCTCGTTTTGTCCCTTTTTTTTAAATTCGATCTCGGTTGGCTGCAGTTCCGTCATTCGGTTCAGGATCCCGCCACGGTTTCGAGGGCGATTTCCATCATCGAGAGGAAGGTGGTCTGCCGCTCCTCGGAGGTGGTCGAGGTCCCTTGCGCGATATGGTCCGAGACGGTAAGGAGCGCCAGGGCTTCCCTGCCGAACTGTGCGGCGAGGGTGTAGAGCTCCGCGGCTTCCATTTCGATGCCGAGGACGCCGTACTTCGCCCAGAGCTTCCATGATTCCGCGTCGTCGTAGAAGGTGTCGGAGGAAGTCACGGGGCCGACGAGGGGGGAGAGCCCCTTGGCGACGGCGACGTCGTATGCCTTCTTGACCAGGGAAAAACTGGCCGTGGGGGCGAAGAACCTGCCGCCGAAGCGGTGCTCGTTGAGCGCCGAGTCGGTACAGGCGCTCATGGCGATGATCACGTCCCTGAGCTTCGTGGATTCCTGCACCGCGCCGGCGGTGCCGACGCGGATGGCCTTTTTGACGCCGTAGAAGCGGAAGAGCTCGTTCACGTAAATGGAAAGGGAGGGCTGGCCCATGCCGGTTCCCTGCACGGAGACGCGGGTCCCCTTGTAGGTGCCGGTAAAGCCGTACATGCCGCGGATCTCGTTGTAGCAAACGGGATTCTCAAGGAAAGTTTCCGCGATGAATTTGGCGCGGAGGGGGTCTCCGGGCAGGAGGACCGCTTCCGCGATCTCTCCGGGTTTCGCACCGATATGTGTACTCATAGTCCGTATACTAGCAGGGAATTGGCCTTTTTGCAAATACTGGGGTATACTGCCGCTATGAGCGAAATTTCCCTCGTTCCTTCCTCGGGTTTCGGGTACGGCTTCGTCCCACCCGAGTTCCTTCCCGAAGGCAAGAACGAATACTGGTGCCGGGATATGCAGGCCAATGCCCCGGACCATTCCTGGCGCCCCCTGAATCCCGAAGAAATCGAAATCCTCGTGAGAAACGGCAATACCTGCACGAATTGGGGCAATTTCCTGGTCGAGGACCCGTTCGACCCGAACCTGATCAAGAATTCCCTGTTCGCGGGGCTCGTCCGGGTGGGGGCCCTGGAAAACCAGTTCCTCCGGTTCCACGATTTCATGGTTCCCGCGGGCATTACCAACAGCCGCGTCATTTCCTGCGATATAGGGGACAACTGCGCGATCCACGACTGCTCGCACCTTTCCTACTATATTGTCGGAGACCGGGTCATATTGAGCCGGATCGACGAGATGGCCTCGACCAACCACGCCAAATTCGGCGAGGGCGTGGTCAAGGAAGGCGAGGACGAGGCGGTCCGGGTCTGGATAGACCCCCTGAACGAGGCGGGGGGCCGTTCGGTCCTGCCCTTCTCCGACATGATCTGCGCCGACGCCTACCTGTGGACGGTGTATCGGGACGACGCCCCCCTGATGGACGCCCTCAAGGCGATTACCCAGGCGGGGGCGGACCCGAAGCGCGGCTGGTACGCCACCGTGGGCCACGACAGCGTCATCAAGAGCTGCCGGATCGTGAAGGACGTGCGCTTCGGCCCGGCCTCCTACGTGAAGGGGGCGAACAAGCTCAAGAACCTGACGGTCAAGTCGAGCCACGCGGAGCCGACCCAGATAGGGGAGGGCGTGGAGCTCGTGAACGGCATAATCGGTTACGGCTGCCACGTCTTCTACGGCGTGAAGGCCGTCCGCTTCGTCCTGGGCAACAACGCGAGCCTCAAGTACGGGGCCCGGCTCATCCACTCGATCCTCGGGGACAACTCGACGATCTCCTGCTGCGAGGTGCTCAACAACCTGGTATTCCCCGGACACGAGCAGCATCACAACAATTCCTTCCTGATCGCGTCGATGGTCATGGGCCAGTCGAACATGGCGGCGGGCGCCACCGTGGGCTCCAACCACAACAGCCGCGGCAACGACGGGGAGATTATCGCGGGGCGCGGCTTTTGGCCGGGCCTCTCGACCACCCTCAAGCACAACTGCCGTTTCGCGAGCTATACCCTCATCTCCAAGGGGAATTACCCCGCGGAACTTAATATCCCCTTGCCCTTCAGCCTCGTCATCGACAACCACCGGCAGGACCGGCTCGAGGTAATGCCCGCCTACTGGTGGCTCTACAACATGTACGCCCTGGAGCGGAACAGCTGGAAATACCGCACCCGTGACCGCCGGAAGACCGTGGTCCAGCGGATAGAGGCGGACCATCTGGCGCCGGACACGGCGAAGGAAATGCTCGAGGCGCTTACCCTCCTTGAACGGTGGACCGGCAAGGCATGGTTCGTCGCGGAGGATGGGGGCGACGACTTGCCCGAGGCCTCGGTCCTGGAGGCGAAGGGCCGCGCGCTCCTCTCGGGGGATCCCGCCCTCGCCGGCACCCTGTTCGTGACCGGGGAAATGATGGAACGCTCCAGCCGGCCCGTGCGCATCCTGAAGGTCGTTCAGGCCTGGAACGCCTACCGGGAGATGCTCCTTTTCTACGGGGTACGCTCCGTGGCGGCCTATCTCTCGAAATTCGGCATCCATTACGGCTATTTCGCCGCCCAGGCCCCGAAGGAAATTTCCCTCGACTGGGTGAATATGGGCGGCCAGCTCGTGCCCGCCGCCAAGGTCGAGGGACTCCGGGCGGGCATTCGGAACGGTCTTTACGGAACCTGGGCGGAAATCCACGCCCAATACGAGGCCTGGTGGACCCTGTATCCGAAGGAACGGGCCGAAAACGCCTACGCGGTGCTCCGCCTCCTTACCGGCAAGGCGGATATCGACGCGGCGGCCTGGAACGACCTATGCGACGAAGGCGTAAAGCTTCGCCGCCACGTGGAGGAACAGGTGTACGTATCCAAGGCGAAGGATTACACGAACGCCTTCCGGGGCATTACCTACCGGAACGAGGCCGAGCGCGACGCCGTGCTCGGCAAGGTGGAGGACAATTCGTTCATCAGGACCGCGCGCAGGGAAACCGCGGAATTCATAGCCATGATCGATTCCGTGAGGGAGTGACCGCCGTGCCGATCGCGCTTAAGAAGGGAAACGTGCGGCTCGCGATAGAACGGGCGGGGGAGAAGTACCGCGCCTGCCGCTTCGACCGGAACGGCACGGTCGTTTCCGCCCGTTTCCGGGGAACCGAGTTCCTTTCGGACGAGCGGCCCTTCCTGCTTCGCGACCGCTCCCGGTTCGGCCGGGGCCTTCACAACGAATTCGGGATCAAGACCTGCGTCGGCTGGGACGATTGCGAGGTCGGCGACTGGTTCCCGAAGATCGGCGTGGGCTGGCTCAGGAAAAAACCTGCGCCCTACCGATTCCACGAAGATTACGAGATCGAAGAAATCGATTTCCGGGTTACCTCCGAAACGGACGACCGCGCGGTGTTCGAGTGTTCTTCAGGGGTTCGGAACGGCTGGGGCTACGAATACAAAAAGGAAGTTTCGATAGAGGGGGACGGGTTTACCCTGCGGTATACCCTGGAAAACTCCGGAACGAAGGCTATCGCGACGGAGGAATACGTCCACAATTTCCTGCGAATCGGCGGCGCGCGGCTTGGCCCGGGCTACCGCCTGACGCTGCCCTGGTGCCCCGACCGCTCTCGTTTCGAGAAGCTCGTCGATCCCCAGGGCGTCCTCAACATATTCGGCGACGAGCTGAGCTTCGCGGGCAAGGCCCGCAAGGTTTACTTTATCGGGGGGCTCTCGGGCGGGATCGGCGCCGCGGAGGGCCTCGCCGCCCGGTGGACCCTGTCGCAGGACCGGCTGGGGCTCTCGCTTACCGAGACCGGCTCCTTCCTGCCTTCCGCCTTGAACCTCTGGGGCCACGGTAGCGTGATAAGTCCCGAAATATTTTATTCGTTTTCCCTTGAACCGGGGAACGTCCTGTCCTGGGAACGGAAGTATTCCTTCGCGACGACCCGCTGATCCCGCGCCTTAACGCGCGTCTTCCCCTTCATATACCCTGGGCACCCGCTTGTTGATTCCGCAGGTAATTTCGTAGGGAATGGTGCCGAGAAGGTCCGCAAGGGTCTCGGCGCTCGGGGTCGGGGACGCGTCGACCTTCCCGTCTGCCGTCCCCGCGGTTCCCTGGGGCCCGAATACCACGACCCGGTCCCAGCGCTGCACCCAGGGGTCGGGCCCCAGGTCCACCATGCACTGATCCATGCATATCCGCCCCACGACGGGGAAGAGCCCGTCGCCGATCCGGACCTTGAGTCCCGGCGAGAGGGCGCGCGCGAGGCCGTCGGCGTACCCGACGGGAAGCGTCCCTATCCAGGTGTCCTCCGGAGCGGTCCAGGTCCGGCCGTAGGAAACCGCCGCGCCCGCGACGATCTTTTTCAGGGCGACCACCCGGGTCTCGAGCTCCATTACCGGCTCCACCGGGATTCGATCCGCGAGGTCCGCCGAGGGTGCATAACCGTAGGTAAGGATGCCGGGCCGCACCATGTCGTAGTGCGATTCGGGGAACTGCGCGATGGCCCCTGAATTGGCCGCGTGGACGATTCCCGGGTCCATGCCCGCCTTGCGGATATCTTCCAGCGCCGAGTCGAAGCGGGCGAGCTGGGCTCGGGTGTATTCGATATCGTCCGGGGCGGCGGAATCCGCCACCGAAAGGTGAGTCGCGGTGCCCGCGAGTTCCAGGTTACGGTGTTTCGAGATGAGCCGGGCGATACCCGCGGCGTCGTCGCGGGAACAGCCGATCCGGTTCATCCCCGTGTCGATCTTGAGATGGACGGGCACGGTCTTGCCCATGGATTTCGCCACCCGCGCGAGCTCATCGATGAATTCCTCGTCGACCACGAGGGGGGTCAGTTCATGCTCAATAATCGAAGGGATTTCCTCGGGGATGGGGAGGCTCAGGGATAGGATGGGGGTGACGATACCCGCCTCGCGAAGGTCGATGCCTTCCTGGACCGACGCGACGGCGAGATGGGTGGCCCCGGCCCGGATCGCGGCAACCGCCACCCGAACGGCGCCATGCCCGTAGGCGTCGGCTTTCACGGGTACGCAGAGCCTGGTTCCCGGCGAAAGGTTACGACGGATCGCGGCAATATTGCTTTGTAAATTCCCCAGGTGTATGATTGCTCTGGTTGCGCGCATGGTTTATTGTACTGCGCGGTACCATTCTTCGCAAGAAGCGCCGGATGTCTGGAAAATCTCCATTATCCCGTGCTAATATAGAGTTATCACCAATAAGTAGAGGGTTTTGATAATGATACGCATCCTTCCGCTCGCCTGCGCGGGCATCCTGCTGTTTTCTTCCTGCGCCACCGCGCCCGCCGCGACGAAATCCGGGGGAGGCAAGAACGCCGGGAAATCCGCCGCCCAGGAAATCGCGCTCCCGACTTCCACCGAGCCCTCTATCGCCGGGAAGGCCGCCTCGGGAGATATCGCCGGGGCGATCGACGAGTACGAAGCGGCGGTCCTCGCCTTGCCCGCGGATTATGCCGCCCTCTCGGCCACGGTCGTCGAGACCCTCGGCCGGCTTCGCGACCGCATAGTCGGAGCGGTTTCGGCCCTCGCCGTCGAGCCGGCCGTTACGCCCGACCCGACCGTGACCGGCAAACCCTTCAAAAAACCCTTCGCGGTCAAGGTCTCCCGGGTTTCTTCGGACGACGTCTCGGCCGGTATCGGGGTTTCCGGGGTTCCCCTCCGGATACTCGCCCCCGCTTTCCCCGCCGACGGCTCCGCAACCGGTTCGGCCGCAGGATCCGTTCTCGAGGCGACGACCGGCGACGACGGGACCGCGAGCTTCGCCCCCGACGCGCCGCCCCGGTCCGCGGAAGCCTCGGTCCGGTTCTCCCTCGCGTATACCTCCTCGGACCCCGCGCTGAACGCCGCCCTCGAGGCCGCGCAAACGGGCAAGTTCGCGGAGCTTCCGTATCTCGCCGGCACCCTGAACAAGTCGATCCCCACGAGCATCTCCTTCCTCGATTTCGACCAGAACGGCAAGGCCATGGGCGGCATGGGCGTCACCTCGACGGCCTGCCTGAAGCCTTTGGTCAAGCTCGGCTTTACCCGGATCGGCATGGCGGATTTCCAGTCCCAGTTGGCGAGCGGGGACGACAAGACGGTCATAACCGCCGCGAAGAAGCTTTTCGGTTCGGCGGTGGACCGCCTCATTTACGGCACGACCCGGGTGGTATCCGTTTCCCAGGGCGACGACGGTCTTTGGAACGCCACGGTCGAGGCCAACGCCTCGGTGTGGAACTTCAAGGCCGACGAGAAGGCCTGGAGCGGCAGCTGTGCGGCATCGGCCCAGGGTAAGACCGCGGCGGCCGCCGTGGCCGCGGCCCGGGACGCGGTCGCCGCCGGAATTCTTCCCCTTAAACTATACTACAACCTCTAAAATTCGGTTTCACAACGGGCTGATTCCGGGTTATACTGAACCCCGTCGCGGGGCGCGTTAACGTCCCCGCGCGTACCTTCCCGATCCGGAGTCTGTAACATGAATGACATGGTTCTTCTCGGCGACGAGGCGATAGCCCTCGGGGCGATACACGCCGGCGTATCCGGCTGTTTCGGCTATCCGGGCACGCCCTCGACCGAAATTATGGAATATCTCGTGGACGCCTTCGACCGCGGCCAGGGGCCCGTGGCCCGCTGGTGCGCCAACGAAAAGACCGCGTACGAATCGGCCCTCGGCGTTTCCTTCGCCGGGCGGCGCGCTATCGTTACCATGAAGCACGTGGGCCTCAACGTGGCCGCCGACCCCTTCATGAACTCCTCCCTCTGCCAGCTGTCCGGCGGCCTCATATGCGTGGTCGCCGACGATCCCTCGATGCACTCGAGCCAGGGCGAGCAGGACACCCGCTTTTACGCGGATTTCGCCATGGTGCCCCTGTTCGAGCCGGTGAACCAGCAGGAAGCCTACGAGATGGTCGCGGAAGCCTTCGAGATTTCCGAGCGTTTCCGGGTTCCCGTCATCATGCGAGTCGTGACCCGCCTCGCCCATTCCCGGGCGGTCGTGAAGGTCGCCGAAAGCCCCAGGGCGGAAAACGCCCTCGCGAAGGGCAGCCCCGCGGACTGGATGCTCCTTCCCGCCCTCGCGCGGAAGAACTACGCGAAGCATATCGAAAAACAGGGTCCCCTGGCGGAGTGGGCCTCGGCCTGGGCTCGGAACCGGCTCTCCCTCAACCCCTCCAGGCGCGACCTCGCCATCGTCACGAGCGGCCTGGGGCGTAACTATTTCGAGGAAAACCTCGAGGATTACCGGGCCTCCTGCGGAGAGGCGGGACTTCCCTCGACCCTGCACGTCGCCTCCCTCCCCCTGCCCGTCGACCTCATACGGAAAATAGCCGCCCAGGCCGAAACGATCCTGGTGATCGAGGAGGGCATGCCCTTCCTCGAGAAGCAGCTCCGGGGACTGATCCCCGGAAAGAACAGGATTACCGGCAAGTACGACGGCGTCCTTCCCCGGGCGGGAGAGCTCAACCCGGAGATAGTCCGCAAGTCCCTGGGCCTCGCGCCCCGGAACTCGGTGCTCGAAAGCGCCTCGGTGCCGGACCTCCCTGCGAGGCCTCCCCAGCTCTGCAAGGGCTGTCCCCATCACGACTCCTATTCTTCCCTCAACCTCGCCGTAAACCGGCTGAACGAGAAGGAAGGGAAGGTCTCCACCGTGGTGGCCGCCGATATCGGCTGTTACGCCCTCGGGGCCGTCGCCCCCCTCAAGGCGGTGGAATCCATCGTCTGCATGGGCGCCTCCATCGGCATGGCCCGGGGCGCCGCCGACGCGGGCTACAAGTATACCTTCGGGGTCATCGGCGACTCGACCTTCCTCCATTCGGGACTCACGGGCCTCGTGGACGCCGTGTCCTCCAAGACGCCGGTCACCGTCATCGTCCTGGACAATTCCATCGTCGCCATGACGGGCTGTCAGCCCACCATGCTCCCCTCGAGCCAGCTCGAGGCGGCGATCCTCGGGATCGGCGTGGAAAAGGAGCACCTCCGGGTTATCGAGGCCCTTCCGGGCAAGGTGGAGGAAAACGCCTCGATCCTCATGGAAGAGGCGGAATACCGCGGCGTGTCCGTGGTCGTCTTCGTGCGCGAATGCCTGGAGGCGGTCCGCCTCCGGAAAAAGGCCGCGAACCGGCAGGCTCCGGGAACCGGGGGAGGAAAGGCATGAGCGAACCGCGCGTCGACAAACCGCCACGCTGGAGCCTCGACTCCGTTTTCAAGGGCTTTGACGATCCCGCCTACGCGGCCGCCAAGACGCGCCTCGGCGCCCTCGCCTCAGGATATCTCGCCCACCTCGCGCTCGCGGAAGGCGCGGCCGGTTCGGCGGCCGGGACCGGCGCGGCCGGAAAGGCCCAAGCGGCGCCCATCGCCGGTGGCTACCCCGCCTGGCTCAAGAAGGCCCTGGCCCTCGAGGAGGAGATCGCGACGGTTTCGCGGACCCTGGGGTCCTATTGCGCCGCCATCTATACCACGAACACCGCCGACGCCCGCGCGATGGCCGAGATAAACTCGGTGGAGGAAATTTCCCTCCCCCTCGCGAAGGCTTCCGTGCTCTTCGCCAACGCCCTCG
Organism: Spirochaetales bacterium; assembly: GCA_003245785.1. Lineage (GTDB taxonomy): Bacteria > Spirochaetota > Spirochaetia > Treponematales > Treponemataceae > Teretinema. The sequence continues at coordinate 12,687 of QKCE01000026.1, forward strand.
CGGCGCGGGAGGCGGAAACCCGGTCCCTCGCCGCGGCGGACCCCGAGGTAGGCCGCTTCGCCTTCCGCCTGGAAGACGCGCTTTTCTGGCAGAAGAAGCAGCTTTCCCCCGCCGAGGAAGACCTCGCCGCGGACCTCGCGCGCTCCGGCGCCGACGCCTGGGGACGGCTCCAGGAACAGCTTACCTCCGGGGCGGACTGCCTCTGGGACGAGGCGTCGGGGGAACGCAAAACCCTGGTCGAACTCCGCACCCTGGCCTTCGACCCCGACCGCGCCGTCCGGGAAAAAGCCTTCCGGAAGGAGCTCGAAACCTGCCGGGCCATAGAGTTGCCCGTGGCGGCCTGCATAAACGGTATCAAGGGCGCGAACCATACGATGAATACGCGCCGCACCTGGGAGGCGGACCTCGACAAGGCGACCGCCCAGGGACGGCTCTCGAAAAAGGCCCTCGACGCCCTCATCGGCGCCATGGAAGAAGCGCTTCCCCAGTGGAGGCGCTACCTCAAGGCGAAGGCGAAACTGATGGGCCTACCGGCCCTCTCCTTTTTCGACCTTTTCGCCCCCGTCGGCTCGGACTTTCCCTCCTATACCTGGCTCGAGGTCGAGCGCGCGGTCGTCTCGAACTTCGACTCCTTCTCGAAGCGCCTGGGAGACTTCGCCCGCAAGGCATTCTCCGAGGGCTGGATCGACGCGGAACCCCGGCAGGGCAAGGTCGGCGGCGCCTATTGCACGGACATGCCGATGGTCAAGGAAACCCGGGTGCTCTGCAATTTCGACGGCAGCTTCAATACCGTGACCACCGTGGCCCACGAGCTCGGCCACGCCTTCCACGCGGAGGTGCTCAAGGACGAAAGCCCCCTCCATCAGGATTACCCCATGACCCTGGCCGAGACGGCCTCGATCTTCGCGGAGACCATCGTGTTCCACTCGGTGCTCGATAAGGCGACGGAGGAGCAGAAGCTCGGGCTCCTCGAGACCCACCTGCAGGACGGCTGCCAGATCCTGGTGGATATCCTCTCCCGCTTTTACTTCGAGCGCTCGGTCTTCGAGACCCGGGGCAAGGCGGAGGTTCCCGCGGCGGAGCTTTGCGAAAAGATGCTCGCGGCCCAGAAGGCGACCTACGGCGACGGCCTTTCTTCCGAGGGCTACCACCCCTACATGTGGCTCGTGAAGCCCCACTATTACAATTACGGCCTGGACTTCTACAACTTCCCCTACGCCTTCGGGCAACTGTTCGGCATGGCCCTCTACGCCCGGTTCGAGAAGGAAGGGAAGGGCTTCGCGGAAACCTACGAGGCCCTCCTCCGCGAAACCGGCAGGATGGACGCGGTCGCCCTTACCGCCCGGGCGGGCTTCGACATCGAGGACCCGGCCTTCTGGCGCGGTGGCATAAGCCTCTTCGTCCGGGACATAGGGGCCTTCGAGAAAATCGTGGAGGAAAAAACGAAATGACGTACGATATCATACTCGCGGGCGTCGGGGGGCAGGGCGTGCTCTCCATCGCCACCGTAATTGCCCGGGCCGCCATGGCCGACGGGTTCGAGGTGCGCCAGTCCGAGGTGCACGGCATGAGCCAGCGGGGCGGCGGCGTGCAGGCCCACATGCGCATTTCCGACAGGCCCATCGTGTCCGACCTGATCCCCTCGGGGGGCGCGGACATGATCCTGGCGATGGAGCCCGTGGAAAGCCTCC
>QKCE01000090.1 GCA_003245785.1 Spirochaetales bacterium
GAAGATCACCAAGGGCACGGGGACGATGGAAGACCTCGACTCGCTCAAGCAGATCGGCAAGGCCATGCGGAACGCGAGCCTGTGCATGCTCGGGGGCACCACCCCGAACCCCGTCATGTCCACGATCAATTACTTTTACGACGAGTACGTCGCCCATATCCGGGACCGGAAATGCCCGGCGGGGAAATGCAAGTCCCTGATCACCTACGAGATCGACAAGGAAAAGTGCATCGGCTGCACGGTCTGCGCGCGGAAATGCCCCGTGCCCTGCATCGCCGGGGAACGGAAGGCGCCCCACGAGATCGACCAGTCGAAGTGCATAAAGTGCGGCGCCTGTTTCGACGCCTGCAAGTTCGGCGCGGTGAAGGTATCGTGAGGAGGCGGGAAAGATGAAAACGATCAACTGCAAGATAAACGGCGAGAGCGTTTCCGTCCCCGAGGGAACCACGATCATGAAGGCGGCCCTCGAGGCGAACGTGACGATCCCCACCCTGTGCGCCCACCCGGACCTGAAGGCCTGGGGCGCCTGCGGTATCTGCATCGTCCGGCCCGAGGGAAGCCCGAAGATGATCCGCTCCTGCACCACGAACGTCTCCGAGGGGATGAATTACATTACCCACGACCCGGATATCGTGGAAACCCGGCGGACGGTCCTCGAGCTGATCCTCTCGAACCACCCGAACGACTGCCTGCGCTGCCCGCGGAACGGTTCCTGCGAGCTCCAGCAGCTTTCGGCCGATTTCGGGATCCGCGAGGTGCCCTTCTCGAACGGCGTCCGGGACCTGAGCGAAGACGTGTCGACCTGCGCGGTCCAGCTCCACCCGGCGAAGTGCATTTCCTGCGGCCGGTGCGCCCTGGTGTGCCAACAGCTCCAGGACGTGTGGGCCCTCGAGTTCCTCTATCGCGGCGACCAGACAAGAATCGCCCCCGCGGGGGACGTGAGCCTCGCCGAGTCGCCGTGCATCAAGTGCGGCCAGTGCTCGGCCCATTGCCCCGTCGGCGCGATTACCGAGGCCGACGAGACGCGGAAGCTCTGGGACGCGATCCGGGACCCGGAGAAGAAGGTGGTCGTCCAGATCGCCCCGGCGGTCCGCGTGGCCCTGGGCGAGGAATTCGGGCTTCCCCCCGGCGAGCTCATAACCGGGAAGATTTACGCGGCCCTCCGCAAGCTCGGTGTGGATACGGTGTTCGACACGAACCTCTCGGCGGACCTGACGATCATGGAGGAGGCCAGCGAGTTCGTGGAGCGCTTCGCCCACGGCCACGGGGAACTCCCCCTCATCACCTCCTGCTGCCCGAGCTGGGTCGACTACCTGGAGAAATACCACGACGACATGATCCCGAACTTCTCCACCGCCAAGAGCCCCATGATGATGATGGGGGCGATGGTGAAGACCTATTACGCGCAAAAGGCGGGGGTAGACCCGGCGAAGATGTACTCCGTCGCGATCATGCCCTGCACGGCGAAGAAGTACGAGATCCAGCGGAGCGAGGACATGCAGAGCTCAGGTACCCCCGACGTGGACCTCTCGATAACCACCCGGGAACTCGCGCGCATGATCAAGCAGGCGGGCATCAATATCCTCGACCTGGCGGACGAGGAGGCGGACTCGCCCCTGGGCGCGTACACCGGCGCGGGGGTCATCTTCGGCGCCACCGGCGGCGTCATGGAGGCTGCCCTGCGGACGGCCCACTATTTCGTGACCGGGGAAAACCTGGGCAAGGTTGAGCTCGCGGACGTTCGCGGCATGGACGGCGTGAGGGCGGCGACGATCGACATAAAGGGCACGAAGGTCCGGATCGCCGTGGCCCACGGCATGGCGAACGTGAAGCAGATAATGGACGAGGTGAGGGCGGCCCGGGAGGGCGGCAAGGAGCGGCCCTACGACTTTATCGAGGTCATGGCCTGCCGGGGCGGCTGCATCGCCGGCGGGGGCCAACCCTACGGCTCCACCGACGAGGTGCGCAAGAAACGAATCGCGGGCCTCTATCGCGACGACGCGGGCTCGAAGATCCGCGTGAGCCACGAGAACCCCGCCATCGTCGCGCTCTACAGGGACTTCCTCGGGAAACCCCTGGGCGAGAAGAGCCACGACCTGTTGCATACCCATTACGTCCCGCGCCCGATCTGGGTGAAGTAGCGCGTCGCACGGGAGTCGGCCGGGATCTCGATCCCGGCCGTTTTTTTCGGCTTCGAGGTTTTGTTAATGCCGCAGGGGGAACCATGTTTGAGAAGGTAACTGTCGAGATCCGTACGGGGAAACCCGTTTCGGTCGCGTGGCGGGTATTCACGGACCCGGACTTCATCACGAAATGGTATTTCGCGTCGGAGGACTGGCATTGCCCGGCCGCGCGCAACGACCTGAGGGAAGACGGCGAATTCAGCTTCAGGATGGAATCGAAGGACAAAAAGTACGGTTTCGACTTTTCCGGAAAATACCTGAAGGTTATCGAGCGGAAGAAAATAACCTACGAGCTGGGGGACGGAAGGACCGTCAGGATCGAGTTCATTGAAGGCGACCGCGGACTTACGGTCCGGGAAACCTTCGACGCAGAAACGGAGAATTCCCTCGAGCGGCAAATGACGGGGTGGCAAGCCATTTTGGATAACTTCAAGGCCGTCCTCGAGGCCGAGTAATACGGGCATGAAAGATCCGAACGAATTTACCTGGCTGTACGCCTTGGCGCTCAGGAACCGGGATAAGGAGCTCATGAAATCCCTGTATCATCCGGATATCGTCTTTTTCGATTTATGGAACGAGTACTCCCTGAAGGGAAAGGCCGCGATCGGGGCCATGATCGACGACTGGTTCGATTCGATAGGTACCGAAAACGTCGCCGCGGACTTCGAAAACGTTGAGTCGTCCGTCGGGGATACCGTCGGATTCACGAATTGTTTCGTCAGGTTTTCCGTCCGTTCGGACCGGGGAACCGAGATTCGCCATATCAAGGAACGGATGACCGTTTGCCTGATCAGGGAGAACGGCGAGTGGCTGGTCACTAACCAGCATACGTCGATACCGGTCAAGCCCGAAACCGGCGCGGGAATATTTGAATAGGAAACCGGCGGCCCGCCTTGACCGACGGTTATCTAACCGGGAAATCGCGCGAAGCCCGCGTGCCGGCCTTCGCGCCGGTGGGCGAGGGCCGGTTCGCCTGTAAGCCCCATGGTATACTGTTCCCATGAGAATCGAGAAAATTGACCCGTCGGGTTTTGAATCCGTGGTCAGCTTGTTCGCGCGGGTCGTGGAGGGCATGAGGGCCGACGGCATAGACCAGTGGGACGAGATTTACCCCGACCGCGCCGTGCTGGAAGCGGACGTCCGCGCGGGCGCGGGCTACGCCCTTTTCGGCGGGGGCGTAGACGGCCGCCCGTTCCCGGTTTCCGACCCGGTGGGCTATATCGCCCTCAACGGGGACCAGCCGGAAGAATACCGCGACGTTCCCTGGCGGGAAACCGGGGGGACGCCCATGGTCATTCACCGGCTCTGCGTGGATCCCCTTTTCCGGGGCCGGGGGGCGGCGAAAACGCTGCTCGCCTTCGCGGAAACCTACGCCCGGAACGTCGGCCATACCTCCATCCGTCTCGACGCATTCAGCCTGAACCCCAAGGCCCTCGCGCTCTACGGAACCCGCGGTTACGAGAAACGCGGCCAGGTGCGGTTCAGGAAAGGCGCGTTCGACTGCTTCGAGAAAATCCTGAAAGCCGGCGACGGCCGATAGGGCGCACCCCGAGTCGTGCCGTGCGCGGCGGGCGCGGCGGGCGCGGCGGGCCGGGGTGACTCGATAACCGGTTCCCGTGACGGGCGCGCGTCCCGTCTTCCGCGAAACCCGTTTCGTATTTCTCCGGTTTTTTTCTTGACCT
>QKCE01000072.1 GCA_003245785.1 Spirochaetales bacterium
GAAGACGTGGGGCTTCGCCTCGAACAGGGGCGTGAAGGCGAGGCCCTTGTCGCGGAAGAGCCGCTCGAGGACCTTCCGGTTGAAGTCGTTGAGATAGAGCACCCCGAGCTCGCTGCGGAAGGAGGCCACGTCCTCGATTATCTCGTGGGTGCGGGTTTCGCGGAGGGTGCAGTCGTATTCGTCCACGGCGAGTTCCCTCACGGTCTCGACGAAGGCGTTGACCGCGAAGGCGTAGTGCTGGGCGGAGACCGAGAAGAGCCGGCGGCGGGGCACCGAGTCCCGGTAGCGGGATTCGAGGAGTTCCGCCTGCTCGATTACCTGCCGCGCGTAGCCGAGGAATTCGGCGCCCTCCTCCGTGACGGTGACGCCCCGGGAGCCGCGGTCGAAGATTCGCAGGCCCATTTCCCCCTCCAGCTCGCGGATCGCGGCGGAGAGGCTCGGCTGGGAGACGAAGAGGCGGGCGGCGGCTTCGTTGAAGGAGCCACAACGGGCGACTCCGGCGGCGTATTTGAGCTGTTGCAGGGTCATCTTTTTCCTCCGCCCGCCCATTATCCCCCGGTCGCTTCCCTTGGGCAAGGGCGTTTTTTCCCCCGAACCGTGGATATTTCGGCCGAAAGGGCTGACACTAGAGGTATGAAGTTCGAGACCTACCTTCCGACCTTTACGGAGTTTCTGGACTCGTGCCCCCGGGAAACCCTGGACCCTTCCCGCCGTTACCTTTTCATCAGCGACCTTCACATGGGAAACGGGGGCGGGCGGGACGACCTGGACCGGAACCGCTTCCTTATTGAGACGATCCTGGAAAAGTGGTATCTCAAGCACGACTACGTCCTGGTCATGAACGGGGATATCGAGGAGCTCCAGAAATTCCGCCTCCCGGATATCCAAAAGGCCTGGCCGACCCTGTTGGCCACGGTGGACAAATTCGCCGAACGGGGAGATTTGCGGAAGATTATCGGGAACCACGACATAGGCCTCCTGGAGGAGAAGTCCTACCGCTGGCCCATTTACCCGGGGCTTATCTACGAGTACGGGGGAAACCGGATCGCGGTGTTCCACGGACACCAGTCCTCGGACCTCTACAACAAGTACGAGCACATGACGGGCATGCTCATAAAGTATTTCGTGAAGCCCCTGCACATAAAGAATTCAGGCGGCCTGCCCCATGACGCCCGTCGGCGCTTCGCGAAGGAACGGCGGATTTACCGCGCCGCGAGGAAGATGGGCGTTCTCGCGATAACCGGCCACACCCATCACCCCCTGTTCGAGTCCCTTTCCAAATTCGACAATATCCGCTTCATGGTGGAGGATCTCCTCCGGGACTACGCGGGGGCCGGAAGCGCCCGCCGGGCCGAGATAGAGGAGACGGTCATGATCCTCCGGCGGGAGATGGCGCGGCTTTCGGCGAGGAAGGAGCGGCGGCGGAAGCTCCGGAGCCTCTATGGCGACAGCCCCTTCCTGGTGCCCTGCCTTTTCAATTCGGGCTGCGCGACGGGGAAGCACGGGATTACCGCCCTCGAGATTACCGCGGGCATGATTTCCCTCGTGTACTGGACCGTGGGGGCGAATACCCGGCCCTATATCGCCCGGGAGTCCCGGTCGGTGGATTTCCTGGACGACGATATCTGGCGCTACACGATTCACGAGGATTACCTCGACACCATTTTCGCGCGGATAAAGCTCTTGGGCGGCGAGCTGAAGGGGCCGCTCTTCGTCCCGGGACCCGGCGAGCTGGAAGACGACGACGAGGATTCCTTCGACGTTTCGGGGGAAGACCCGAACGACCTTACGGACCTTGACGCCGAGGAACGGGACAACTACCCGTTTTTGTGACCTCGTCACAGACCCCGGCTACCCTTGCCGGGTATGCTCCCCGCGTAAACGCGCGAAGGAGACCCGAAACATGAACGTAGACAAACGACGCTGCCCCGCGAACCACGCCTGCCCGGCGGTGAGAATATGCCCGACGAGGGCCATTTCCCAGATCGGGGGCGGCCTTCCCCGGATCGACCGCGCGAAGTGCGTCGACTGCGGCAAGTGCGTCCGCTTTTGCCCCATGGGCGCGATAGGCAAGTAAGGACCGCCCGTCACTCCTCGGCTTTGAGGAGCCTTCGGGCCGTGAGCCGGATGCCGATGAGGCCGAGCGGCGCCGTAAAGAGTATCGCGACGACCGCAACCGCGAGGACGGTCTGGCCTTCCGGTATGCCGAAGGACAGGGCTACCCCGCCCAGGGCCGCCTGAACGGTGGCTTTCGGGAGGTAGGCGATCGCGCAGAAAAGCCGTTCCCCCGCCGTGAGGGGAGAGAAGGCCGTGGCGACGAAGACCCCGAGGGACCGGAAGGCGAGCCCTCCCGCGATTATGCCCAGGGCCCAGGGCCCCGCCTCGAGGGCCCGCGCGGGGTCCAGGGAAAACCCGATCAGCACGAACAGCACGATTTCCGCGAATACCCACACCTTCGAAAGCTTCGAGGCGAGCTCGTGGGCGATTTCTTCGTGCCTCGCCAGGATGACGAAGCCCGCGGCCATGATGCCGATGAGGGCGGCGAAGTGGAGCGCGTCGCCGATCTGCACGAGAAGGCTCGCGCCGACGATGAGGAGGAGGGCCTTTTCGGTGGCCCGGATGCTCGCGTGAAAGCGCTCGAAGGCCCGGGACACGACGTAGCCCGCCGCGAGGCCCGCGAGGACGCCGACTATGAGGGAGACGGGAATGCCCGCGAGGCTTTTCGCGACCGAGAGGAGGCTCACGCCGCCGTTCGCGGCTTCGGCCGCGGCCGCTCCCCCGGCGGCGAGGCGGTCCCGGGCGAGGCCGAGAAATACCGAAAACAGGGTGATGGCGAAGACGTCGTCCGCCGAGGCGCCGGCGAGGACGACCGTGGGGACGGCGTGCCGTTTTCCGCGTCCCTCGGCGATGAGCTCGAGCATCGAGGGCACCACCACCGCGGGGGAAACCGCCGCGAGCATGAAGCCCGTCAGCCCCGCCACGTCCCAGGGAAAGCCGATAAGGAAATGTAAGAGGGCGGTCAGGGCCATGCCTTCGAAAAGGCATGGTATACTGGACATGAGGGCCGCGGTGAGTCCGACGGTTTTCAGGGTTCCCGTGCCGATCCCGAGGCCCGCCCTGAGCAGGATTACGATGAGGGCGAAGGATTTCAGGGACGGCGCGAGCTCGCCCACGAGGGGCGAGGCGTAGGGCTTGAGCCAGACCGAGCAGAGTATGCCGAACACGACCATGCCCATTACGCCGGGCAAGCCGATTTTTTTGAACAGACGCCCGGAAAGCCAGCCCCCCGCGAGCAGGATCGCGAAGGACAAATTGAAAGAAAGTGCCATAAGTTCATCGTATGCGCCGGCGTTAAGCTTGTCCAGTATGACGAAAATGGAGTAATTTACTATTTACGGGCGGAAATAGCGCCTGTCGTAACGTTCTTGGGGGTAGCGCCGTGAAAATCCGGTCAAAGCTGACGGTCCTCGTGGTCGGTCTTGTATTGTTTTTCGTTTTGGGGTCTTCGGTATACGTCGGTGGCAACTGGTACGTCGACCAAATCGTCAGCGAGGCAGAGTCGCTTCGCGAACTTACGCTCTCCGTGAACCTCCTCCGCGCCGAGGTGGACCGCATGGATTCCCGGACCTTCGATTCCGTCGATATCGGGCTGAACGCCGCAAGGACGCGGCTGCTCGACGACTTCGACTCGATCTCCGGTCTCAAACGGCTGCGCGGCCTCAACGCCGAGGTTGCCGCCTCCCTCGATACCCTGTTCTCCGTGAAGGATATAGTGCAGGGCCGAATCGACGGAACCATAAAGATCCAGAAGGATTTCGAGGCCGCCATAAAGAGCGACCTGCGCCTCAATCCCGAGAAAATGACCCTGCTTTCCGCCTCGGACTTCGCCTTCGCGAACCTGAGCCCCGAGGCCCGGGTCGACGTGATACTCCTCCGGAACGAATATTCCGACGCCCTTCTTTCCCTCGACCAGGCCCTGGAAATGCAGGACAAGGTAATACGCAACCAGCTGACCTCCGTGAACGACGCCGTCGTCGCCTACAGGTCCCGGACCGGGACCGTGTCCCTCGGGATCATCGGCGTACTGCTCGCCTTCGGGGTATTTCTCGCGATCAGGATGGCCCGGCGCATCACGCTCTCCGTCGAGCGGCTCGGGCGTAACGCGGGGCTTCTCGAGACCGGCGACCTAACGGGAAAGTTCGAGCGGACCACCAAGGACGAGGTCGGCGCCCTCGCGGACGGCCTGAACTCCTTCCTGCGCATCCTGTCCGAGACCGTTTCGGGCATCCACCGCGCCTCCGAACGCAACGTGGAAGTCCGCAATCTCCTCCACGGGGCGGCCCAGGAAGCCTCGTCCTCGATCGCCGAGATCGAGAGCAATTCCGAGTCGATTACCCGCCAGATCGGGAAGCTGAACGACCAGGTCGCCCTGACCTCCAGGGAAATCACCGAGGTCTCGGGCCAGATCGACAAGCTGCACGTGGATATCGCGCGGCAAAACCAGACCGTCGAGGGCGCCACCGGGGCGATCGAGACCGTTATCGGCTCCCTGGGCAGCGTGGTACACATGGTGTCCGGGGGCCGCGATACCTCCGCCCAGCTCGCCGACGCGGTGGGCCACAGCCGGACCGAGCTGGCCGAAACCTACAACAGGATCACGAAGATAAACGAGAGCGCCGGCACGATCCGCGAGATTACCGGGGTGATGGCGGGAATCGCCGCCCGGACCAACCTTCTCGCGATGAACGCGGCGATCGAGGCCGCCCACGCCGGCGAGTACGGCCAGGGCTTCGCGGTGGTCGCCGACGAAATCCGCTCCCTCGCCGAGGCGTCGTCCGCCCGCTCGAAGGAAATAAGCAAGAACATCGTCGCGATCGTCAAGGAGATCGAGCAGACCCAGGCCCTCGCGGGGAACGCGAACAAGACCTTCGACGCCATGCTCGACCGCCTCGACGCGATGCGCGACTCCATCGACCGGATCCAGGAAAGCATTTCCCGGACCTCCTCCGAGTCCTCGTCCGTGTCCCGGGCGATGGGCGAGCTTAACGAGATTTCCGCCAAAATCGGCGTGGGTTCCGAATCCATGTCCGCGAGCTCCCTCACGATCATCGAGACCGGGCGCGACCTGGAGCGGATTTCACAGGAAGTGTACACGAACATCTCCGAGATCAACTCGGGTATCCACCATATCGGCGAGACCGTTCGTTCGGTAACCACCCACGCCGAGACCGTCGGCGAGGTGAGCGCCGCCCTCGACGCCGAGGTGCGGTTCTTCAAGGTATAAGGCTTGCGCCGGGCCCTTACAGGCCCGGCAGTTTCCCTATCGCCCCCAGGTCGATCGCGAGGAAGGGCAGGTACGTCCCGTCGCGGCTTCTCTGAACCCCTCCCCGAATCTCCGCGCCGAAGGAATCGCCCAACCGGGCGCCGAATCCCGCCGCGAGGTTCCAATGAAACGCGTCTTCCCCCCAGTCGATATTCGCCGGATCGCGAATCGTCGCGCCCGCCGCCCCGTGCATCAGCAGGAAAAGGGGCACCGTGATTCCCTTCGACCCCCAGTTAAGGTTGTGCTTCAGCTCGAGTCCCGCCCCGGCCACGTTGCTTCCGAGGCGCTCGGAAACCTGCAAGGGGCCGGGGAAGAGCCGCCGGTCCGCGAGGTCCGGGGCGTAAAAGGGCGGGGCGGGCCCGGTTCCGCCGGGAAAGGCGCTGAAATCCGTGCCGACCTTCCATAGGAACGAGACCGTAAAGGGCGTATCGAGGGAGAGGAAGGTATATCCGTTCGAGGTCAGGGTGTGGAAGGGCGGGTCATCCGCCCCCAGGGGAACCGAGGAGGCCGCGCGGAAACCCAGGAGGGCGCCGTTCGTCGGGAAGGCCGGGTAGTCCAGGGTATTCACGAAGAAACCCGCCCGGGCCATGAGGGTCCGCCCGGGGCTCGCCGAGGCTTCCGTCCCGGGTAGGTCCACCCCGGAAAGCCAGTCGCAGGAAACGCCGGCGGTCAGGGCGGTGCCGGGAAGGGCCTCGAGGGCGAGGGTAAGCCCCGCGGTGGAGAGGGTGGTCTGGTATTGGTAGCCGATCGAGTCCCCGGTGAGCCGGGTCTCGAAATCGTGGCTGTAGCGGTAGTAGGGGATGACCGAAAGCGCCGAGCCCACGGGCTGGACGAAGCGGATGTCCGCGCCCGGGGCGTCCACGAGTTCCGCGTCGACCTCGAGCCTCGAGCCCGGCGTGGTCAGGTTCGCGTACCGGAGGCCCGGGATCACGTCGAGTTCCCCGGTGATGGAAGAAGAGACGGTTGCCTGGTAGAGAAAGTCTATGCGCACGCGGTTCTCGTTTCGCTCCCGCGGGATCGCCAGTATCCGGAGCGTGACTTTCTCCCCTTCGGGCACCGAGGCGTAGCGTATCCGCTCGAAGCGCCCCGACCGGTCTAGGGCCTCGGAGAGCTCCTCGAGGAACCGTTCACGGTTCGGGCCTTCCATGGGCGGGAAGCCGCCGTCGCCGGGTTTCTCCACCGCGATTTCGCGCGCGATTTCGCGCGCGATCCTGTGCGCGGTTTTTTCTATGAAAGTTTTGTCGCCCCCGTTCACCCCTTCCACGAGGAATCCGGCGATCGCGCGGGGAGGCGCCGCCCGTATTCCCGTCGCGCGGGTCGTCGCGCCCCCGTCGACCGGCTTGCCCCCTGTCCCGGTATTCCCGGGCTCCGCATTCCCGTCCATGGTATTCCCCGTATCCCCGAGAATTTTACCCCGGAGGGCCTCGAAGCGGGGGATATCGGCCCGCGCCGCTTCCTCGCCCCGCAGGACGAAGTCGTCGACCCGGTCGAAGGCCGTGCGGGAAAGCCCTGCGAGGTCCACCGCGAGTACGAGATCGGCGTTGGGATACTGCCAGCGGGAAGTCGCGCCGAGAAGGTATTCGAAAGACCGGGCGATGGTGGGGACCGGGGCGCGGGCGAAGGTTTCGCCCTGCAGGGCGCTCCCGTCCAACAGGTCGACGGCGATTACGTATTCCGCGCCGAGTTCCCTCGCCACGTCGATGGGCAGGTTGTCCACCGCGCCCCCGTCGACGTACCAGCGGCCCCCGATTTCCCAGGGGGAGAAGGCGCCGGGTATGCTCATGCTCGCCCGGATCGCGTCGGGAAGGGATCCCGAGCCGAAAGCTTTCCGCTCGCCGGTGGCCACGTCGGTCGCCACGGCGCGGAAACGCCGGGGAAAGGCGTCGAAGTCGGCATCCCGTCCCGCGTCGAGGGTCAGGGAATCCAGGAAGCGCACCACGCGGTTTCCGCTGATCATCCCCCCCTGGGTCCAGAAGCCGCTTTTATCGAAATTGACGGAGGCCACGTAACGGGACCGGTCGCTCGTCTCGCTCCAGCGCGCGGCGTCCCGCGGCCCCGAGTCGGTAAGGAGGTCGTTCCAGTCGGCGGATTTCGCGATGGCCTCGAGCCCGGCGGCGTCGTGGCCCAGGGCGTAAAAGCCCCCAACCACGGCCCCCATGCTGGTGCCGACCACGAGATCTACCGGGATGCCCAATTCCTCGAGCACCCGGATTACCCCGATGTGGGCGAGCCCGAAGGCGCTTCCTCCCGCGAGCACGAGGGCCACGCGGGGGCGGGGGAGAGGATCGCCGGGGGTTGCCGCCGACGGTACGTCCGCGCCCGGTGAGGAGCTACCCGCCGCCGCGGTCGGCTGACCTGCCGCGCCGGTACCCGGGAGCGGTTGGGTAGGCGTCGTCGCGCTCACCGTGACCGGTGTCGCCGCGTCGGCCACCGCGGCCGCGGTTCCGTCCTGCGCGCGGGCGGGGGCGGCGGGCAGGGCAAAAAAGAGGGACGCGGCGAGGGCGAGGCAAAGCTCCTGTCGGGGGGCGTTCCGGGGATGGGCCCGCGCGGGACCGGCAATACTTCTCATGCTCTCTACTATAACGCGGGATATGGAAAAACGGCCCCGAAAACGGCGGGACTTCCTGCCAAACCGCGCGCGGTCCGCTTCCTGCCAGAAAAAAAGTACTTTTCCTTGTCCGTTTCGCCGAACCGATGCTTGAATGACCCTAAGAACGAAAGGCGACGCGCCGGGCGCGGCGCCATGGCAATCCAAAGGAGGACACAGAATGGCAAACGCAAGTCAGGGCATGACCGCCCGCGTGCACATTCAACGGTTCGGACGCTTCATGAGCGGCATGATCATGCCGAATCTCGGGGCATTTATCGCATGGGGTATCATCACGACCCTCTTTATCCCCGCGGGCTGGCTGCCGAACGAAAAGTTCGCGACCCTCGTCGGCCCGATGATCACCTATCTCTTGCCGATCCTGATCGGTTACACGGGCGGCAAGCTCGTGTGGGGCGTCCGGGGCGGCGTGGTCGGCGCGATCGTGACCATGGGCGTCGTGGTAGGCGCCGGCGTCCCGATGTTCATCGGCGCCATGCTCATGGGACCCCTCGGCGGCTGGGTAATCAAGAAGTTCGACCAGGCTACCGAGCACAAGGTTCCCGCGGGCTTCGAGATGCTCGTGAGCCTCTTCTCCGCCGGCATCATCGGCGGCGCGCTCACCCTTCTCGCCCTCGTCGCGATCCAGCCGGTGGTCGTGGCCCTCATGGCCGTGCTGCAGCACGCCGTGGGCTGGATCGTCGACCACAGGCTCCTTCCCTTCGCCTCGATCCTCATCGAGCCCGGAAAGATCCTCTTCCTCAACAACGCCATCAACCACGGCGTGCTGAGCCCCCTCGGCGTGGCGGAAGTCACCGAGAAGGGAAAGTCGATCCTCTTCCTCCTTGAGACCAACCCCGGTCCCGGACTCGGCATCCTCCTCGCGTACTGGCTCTTCTCCAAGGGCTCCGCGAAGGCCACGGCCCCGACCGCGATCATCGTGCACCTCTTCGGCGGTATCCACGAGATGTACTTCCCCTTCGTGCTCATGCAGCCCCTCCTCGTGATCGCGGCGATCGCGGGCGGCGCCACCGGAATCACGGTGAACATGGTTCTCGCCGCCGGCGAAGTCGCCGCCCCGGCCCCCGGGTCGATCTTCGCCCTCCTCGCCGTAGCGGCCCGCGGCAGCACCCTCCCGGTACTGCTCAGCGTGATCGCCGCGGCCGGCGTTTCCTTCCTGGTCGCCGCCCCCCTGGTGAAGCGCGCCGCTTCCCGCATGGCCGACGGTGACATGGACGGCAGCCTCGAGGACGCGAAGGCCTCCGTCAAGGACATGAAGAACCTCGGCAAGGTCGAGACCATCGTGTTCGCCTGCGACGCCGGCATGGGCACGAGCGCCATGGGCGCCACCCGGCTCAAGAAGCTCCTCGCGGAGAAGGGCCTGACGGACATAAAGGTCGAGCACCGTTCCGTGGACGACATTCCCCGGGGAACCTCCATCGCCATCTGCCAGAAGAACCTGGTGGACCGCGTCACGGCCTCGAATCCCGGCACCCAGGTATTCGGGATCTCGAACCTGGTGAACGCCAGCGAGTACCAGGGAATCGTCGACGAGTTGGCGGCGGCGCGGAAAGACGCCTAAGTTGGCGCTTTTCGCGAACGTCGGGTACACTTGAAGTCGTTCCCGCGGGCCCTTCCGGGTCTTGCGGGAACGCCCGCCGGCGGCGCCGGCGATTCTTTCGCGGACGGGCCGGGTTCCCTTCGGGGCCCGGAACGCCCGCTCCCCGGCTTTTATTGGAGATACGCGTTATGGGATTTTTCGACTACCTTTTGAAGAACGGGACCATCGAGCTGAACGTAGAGGCCACGGACTGGATCGACGCGATCCGGAAGGGCGGCAGGCTCCTCGTGGACGCGGGAGTCTGCGAGCCGAGATATATCGAGGCCATGATAACCGGCTGCGTGCGGAACGGGCCGTACATCGTGATAGGCCCCGGGGTCGCGATGCCCCACGCGCGGCCGGAGAACGGCTCCCTCGGGACCGGCTACGCCCTGGTCACCCTCAAGAGGGGCGTCGAGTTCGGGGACGAGGACAACGACCCCATCGACATCCTCATTTTCATGGCCGCCAAGGACCAGGCGACCCACACGGAAGAATCGGTTTCGCAGATCGCGGACTTTTGCGACAACGAGGACTGGCTCATGGAATTGCGCGTCGCGAAGGACGTGCCCACCGTCGAGGCCATCCTGAAGCGCGCGGAGAAGCAGTGCCTGTAAGGCGCGAACGACACACGGAGAACTGAATACGATGCAAACGACCGCCGTAAGGCTTTACGGAAAGAACGACTTGAGACTCGAGACATTCCCCCTGCCCGAGATCCGGGAGGACGAAATATTGATGGAAGTGACCGCCGATTCCCTGTGCATGAGCAGCTGGAAGGCCGCCCAGGCGGGGGCCGACCACAAGCGCGTGCCCGACGACGTGGCGCGAAACCCGATCATCGTGGGCCACGAGATGTCCGGCCGGCTCGCGAAGGTCGGCGCCAAGTGGGCCTCCAAATACCGGGAAGGGCAGGTCGTGACGATCCAGCCCGCCCTCAATTACGAGGGGTCCATGGACTCCCCCGGCTATTCCTACAAATACTGCGGGGGCGACGCGACCTACGCGATCCTGCCCCCCGAGGTGATGCTGGTGGACGCCCTCCTCCCCGTGGCGGTGGACGGCATGTACCAGGCCGCCCTCTCGGAACCCTATTCCTGCGTGATCGGCGCCTCCCACTCGATGTACCGGACCTCCCGGACCGACCATTCCCACGAGATGGGCCTCAAGGCCGGCGGCCGCATGGCCATCCTCGGGGGTTGCGGCCCCATGGGCCTCGCGATGATCGACTTCGCCATGGCGGGTGAAAAGCGGCCTGCCCAGGTCGTCGTGACCGACCGGGACGCCGCCAAGGCGGCGCGGGCCCGGTCCATTTTCGGGCCCGTCGCGAGGGATCGGGGGATCGATCTCAGGGTCCTCGACACCGCGGGCTGCGCGGACGAGTTCGGGCTCCTGAGGGACGTATCCGCGGGCGAGCTTTTCGACGACGTGATGGCCATGGTGGCCCACCCGGCGGTGCTCGAGCTCGGCGACCGGATCCTGGCCTTCAACGGCTGCATGAACTTTTTCGCCGGCCCCCTGAAGCAGGATTTTTACGCCAAGCTCAATTATTACGACGTGCATTACCTCGAGAAGCACGTGATCGGCACCACCGGCGGCAATACGGAGGACCAGCGGGAAGCCCTCTCCCTCATGGAAAAGGGTCTCATCCACCCCGCGGCCCTGGTGACCCACGTGGGCGGCCTGGACGCCTCGGTCGGCGCGACCCTGTCGCTCCCCGAGCTTCCCGGCGGAAAGAAACTCATCTACACCCACCTGAAATGCCCGCTTTTCGCCCTGGAGGACCTTCCGCGCCTCGCGAAGGATTCCCCCTTCTACGCCGAACTCGATAAGATAGTGACCGCCGGGAACGGCCTGTGGTCCGCCGAGGCGGAAACCTGGCTTCTCGGCCACTGCCCGAAGGTGGCGGAAGACCCGGACGTTCCGAGGATGGCGAAATGAGAAAGATATTGGCGGTGGGCCTGAGCTCGACCCTCCAGAAGACGATCGTGTTTCCGGGCTTCGCCCTGGACCAGGTAAACCGCGCGACGGAGTACCGCCTCGACGCCTCGGGCAAGGCCGTGAACGCCGCCCGGGTCCTGAACCAGCTCGAGCCGGGCTGCGTGACGAGCCTTTCCCCCCTGGGCGAGGAAAACCACCAGCTCTTCCTGGACCTCGCCGCCCAGGACCGGCTCGACGTGGCCTGGGTTCCGGTCCCCGGACGGACCCGCTACTGCTACACCTGCGTGGACCCCGAGTCGGGTACCACTACCGAGCTCGTGGTCGACGAGCCGGTGAGCGGCGGCGAGGACGCGGTACGGGGCTTCGAGAAGGCCTCGGCCGAGATCGCCGATTCCGTCGGGTGGCACCTCGCCGGCGCGGAAGCCATGCTCTTCGCGGGCAGCCGTCCCAAGGCCTGGCCCGAGGACATGACCGCCCGGCTCTGCAAGCTCGCCAAGGACGCGGGAAAGATCCTGATGGTGGACTTCCACGGGAAGGACCTCGCGCTTACCCTGGAACGTTGCGTGCCCGACGTGATCAAGATCAACGAATTCGAGTTCTGCGGCACCTTCGGCTTCGCGTATCCCCTGGGAACCGAGGAGCTGAAGGGGCGCATCGCCGAGAAAAGCGCGGAGTACGGCAACGCGATCGTGATAACCCGGGGCTCGAAGGACACCTTCGCGGGCTACCTCGGCATCGCCTTCGAACACCCGGTGAACGCCGTGAAGGCCGTGAACGCCACGGGCTGCGGCGACTCGTTCTCCGCGGGCTTTTTGCACGCCTGGCTCGCGGAACGGGACATGGACGCCGCCCTCGCGAAGGGCAGCTGGTGCGCGACCCGGAACGCCCTGAACCTCAGGGTCGGCTCGATCCGCGACCCCAACGACTGAAAAGGAGAGCACGATATGGTTGAAAAGGAAATTCTCGTGACGAACCCGTCGGGGCTGCACACCCGGCCGGCGAAAAGGATAGTGGACGCCGCCAAGGCCTACTCGAGCGAGATCACCTTCGTGAAGGGCGAAAAGGAAGGGAGCGCGAAAACCCTCATCAAGCTGATGAAGCTCGGCATTACCATGGGAAACACGATCGTCGTGAGGTGTGAGGGCGAGGACGAAACCGCCGCCCTGGCGGGCATCACGGACCTGATCGCGGGCCTCTCGGAGTGACCCCCATGCCCCCGGAAACCAGAATACCCGGCACGGTCCTTTCTCCCGGGACCGTGGCCGGACCCGCCCTTCTCGCGGGAACCGAGCAGGCGATCGCGATCCGCAAGGGAATCCCCGCGGGCGAGCGCCCCGCCGAACTGGCCGCCCTGAACGGGGCCGTCGAGGCCGCCACAGGCGAGCTGCTCGAGCTGGCGGTCCGCGTCGGCAAGGAACTCGGGGCGGACAAGGCCGAAATTTTCGAGAGCCACGCGGATATCCTTTCCGACGACGAGTTCCGCGGGGACCTCGCGCGCCTCGTGTCCGAGGAGGGCTATTCCGCCGCGAGCGCCGTCCGGGAAGTTACCGAGGGCCACGCGAAGGAAATGGAGGAGCTGGACGACGAGTACTTCCGCGCCCGCGCCGACGATTTCCGCGACATAGGGCACCGGGTCGTCGAGTGGATCATGAAGCCCGCCGAAGAGGCGGCCGGGCAATCGGCGAAGGGAAAGGCCGACTGCTTCCCCGCAGTGCCCTCCGTGGTGGTGTCCCGCACCCTCTCCCCGGGGCAGACCGTCGCCTTCCACCTGCCGAACGTCCTCGCCTTCGTCGTCTCCTCGGGCGGCGCGAACTCCCACGCGGCCATCCTCGCCCGATCCCTCGGCATTCCCGCCATGGTGATTCCCGAGGCGGAACTCGCGAAGATATCCAACGGCGCCATGCTCGCCCTGAACGCGGACCCGGAATTTCTCACCCGGGACCCCGGCGAGGAAACCCTCGCGCGGGTCGAGGCCGCCCGGGAGGCGGAGCGCCGCCACGCCGAGCGACTCAGGGAACTCCTGGACCTGCCCGCCCTCACGAAGGACGGCCACGGGGTCGCCCTTTACGCGAACGGCGGCGGCATGAAGGACCTCGCGGGCATTTCGGCCGCCCGGCCCGACGGCATCGGCCTCTTCCGCACGGAGTTCCTCTTCATGGAAGAGGAAGCCTTCCCGGACGAGGCGAAGCAGACGGCCTACTATCGCCGGGTCCTCGACACCATGGGGGACAGGCCCGTCATTTTCCGCCTTCTCGACATCGGCGCGGACAAACCCCTGCCCTACGCCCCCCACCCGAAGGAGAACAACCCCTTCCTGGGCTGGCGCGGCATCCGCTGGCTCATCGACAATCCCGACGTCCTCATCTCCCAGGCGAGGGCCATGCTCGTGGCCTCCGCCGAAAGCGGCCGAACCGTCAGGATCATGGTACCCATGGTCTGTTCCCCGAAGGAAATGGGGGTCGTGAGCGAACTCGTCGGGCGCCTCAAAAAGGAAACCGGCGGCGAGGCCCTGGTCGGCATGATGGTGGAAACCCCCGCCGCGGCCATGACCGTCCGCGCCTTCAAGGGCGTCTCGGCCTTCATCAGCGTGGGCTCCAACGACCTTACCCAATACACCCTCGCGGCGGACCGGGAAAACGACCTCCTGGGCGACCTTTACAGCGAATTCCACCCGGGCGTGCTCGCCCTCATGCGGAAGGCCTGCGCCGACGCGCGGGACTGCGGCATGGAAACCGGCATATGCGGCGAGTTCGCCGCCTCCCCCGAGGGCGCGGTCTACCTCGCGGCCATGGGCTTCGACGAG
>QKCE01000110.1 GCA_003245785.1 Spirochaetales bacterium
CTTCACCAGCATGACCTTCCGCTCGTCCCAGTCCTGGGTCCATTACGGAGACTCGCAATGATCGCGAAAAAACGCATCCTTCCAAAGGTACTTTCATACGCCTTCCTCGTCGTCCTCGCCTACGTCATGGTCTATCCGCTGTTGTGGGTGGTGGGGGCGTCCTTCAAGTCCAACGAGGAAATATTCGGTACCCTGAGCCTCCTCCCAAAGGAACCGGTGTTCGGCGCCTTCAAGGCCGGCTGGAACGGGACGGGGCAATACGGGTTCTCCACCTTCCTGGCGAACACCTTCGCCATGGTAATCCCGACCGTGCTCTTCACGGTCCTCTCCGCCACCCTTATCGGCTACGGTTTCGCGCGGTTCGACTTTCCCCTGAAAAAGGCCCTGTTCGCCCTCATGCTTTCCACGCTGATGATCCCGGCGACGGTGGTCGTGATTCCCCGGTACATTTTCTTCAAGCACCTGGGCTGGCTCGATTCCTACATGCCCTTCATCGTTCCCGCGCTGTTGGGTTGCTTTCCCTTTTTCAACTTCATGATGGTCCAGTTCATCCGGGGCATACCGCGGGAAATCGACGAATCCGGCAAGATGGACGGCTGCAACAGCTTCGTGATCCTCACGCGGCTCATACTGCCCCTGTGCAAGTCGGCGATATTCTCGGTCATCGTCTTTCAGTTCGTCTGGACCTGGAACGACTTTTTCAACGTGCTGATCTACATAAGCAGCGTGGCGAAATATCCCGTGGCCCTGGGCCTCCGCATGACCATGGACATCTCCACCGAGTTCAGCTGGAACCAGATCATGGCCATGAGCCTGGTGAGTATCCTCCCGCCGGTCATCGTCTTTTTCGCGGCCCAGAAATACTTCGTCACCGGCATCGCGACCACGGGCATGAAGGGCTGATCAGTTCCCGCCGAGCGGGAGGCGCAGGGTAACCCGGGCGCCTTCCCCGCCGGGGCTGGAGACCGTCAGGCAGGACTTCCCGTGGCAGAGCAGGGTCAGTCGCTTGTTGACGTTCATGAGCCCCAGGGAGGCGGTTTTCTTCAGGGCGTCCGACGATCCCCCGTTTATCGCCTCCATCGTCGCGGGGTCCATGGGCTTGCCGTCGTTCGCGACGGTAAGTTCCATTTCCCCCTCCCGTTCCGCGGCGTTAAGGCGCAGGGACAGGACGCGCCCCTCCACCAGGCCGTGGTTCAGGGCGTTTTCGAGGATGGGCTGGATGAGGAGGGGCGGCACCCGCACGTCGAGCAGGTCCGGGTCGATCTCCTCGTCCCAGGTAAAGCGGTCCCGGAAGCGGATGCGCTGCAGCTCCAGGTAGACCCCGGTCATTTCAAGTTCCCTCGCCAGCGGTACCCCCGCGAAATCGTCCACGAGCAGGCTGTATTTCAGGAGCTTCGAGAGGAGCTGGATCATCCGCGACACGTCGTTTTCCCCTTCCGATAGCTTCACGGCCTTCCAGTTTATGGTATCCAGGGTATTGAAGAGGAAGTGGGGGTTTATCTGCATTTGCAGGGCCCGGTACTCCATGGCTTCCTTTTGCCACTTGAGGTAATCCTGCTCGAGGAAGGTCCTGAGCACGTGGTGGTTGAGGTAGTCGAAAATGTTCCGGTAGGCTTCCGGACCCTCGGCGGTCAGTTCCGCGCCGGAGACCCGGTTCAGCTGCTCCATCACGTTGGCGAGAAAAACCCGCTCCCGCCCGTTCGTCCGGTGGGTGAGATATAGCCCGATGGCGAGGGCAACGAGGGTCAGGATTCCGGTGAGCCACGACAGGGTACGGGAGAGCCGGAACATCATCGGCTTGTAAAAGCCCAGGGTATATTCCCACCCGTATTTAGCCGATTCGGTGCGGAAATACTGCATGTCCCCTCCGGGATACGCGCCCCCGCCCCCGGCGCTGGAGAACAGGAGCGCGCCTTCGCGGTTCCGCACCGTCAGGATTTCACCTTCCCGGAAGGAATAGGCCCGGGCGAGGGAACTTTCGTTGATGTCGAGCACGATAACGCCGATGCGCGCGTTGGAGGGGCCCGTGAAGGCCCGGAAGATTCGGATGATCGCCTGCTCGGAGGCTTGGCCCGGGTTAAGGACCACCCGCTGGGAGAAGCTCTGCGCCCCGGGGGGAAGCGTTACGTAGGCGTCGTACCAGGTGCGGTCGTTCAGGTAGGGCAGGGTCGCGAAGGCCTGATCCGAGGAGAGCACCATCCGGGCGGGGTTGTCCAGGTAGACGTACACCCGGTGGATGTGGGAATAGGCGTTGGCGGGGGCCGAGATGAGGGAACGGATGAGCCGGGCGTCCCGGTAGCCGCTCAGGTCCATGGCGGTATCCTGGGAGAACACCTGCCGGAGGCGGGAGACCATTTCCGGGTTCGTGCTGAACATGAGGCTCAGGCTGTCCATCTCGTCTAGGATCACGTCGTAATATTCCGACACCTCCGCCAGGGTCTGGTCGGCGACGCGCACGGAATTGCCGCGGATGAAGTTGTGGGCGAGGAGCATGGCGCCGCCGCCCAGGAGGAGGGTCACGATTACCAGGGGCAGGCTGTGACGGAGAAAGATGCGGAAGATGCGCTTGTTCCCCGGTATCATTCTTCCATTTCCTGCCTGAATCGCTGGGGGGACTTTCCCCAAAAGTTTCGGAAGGTCCTGCAGAAGTTTTGGGTGTCCTGGTACCCGAGCGCGAGGGCTATTTCGCGGTTTTTGTAGCCGACCTTTCCCCCGAGCATCCGCTTCGCCGCCGCCATCTTTTGGGCGAGCAGGTACTCCTGGAATTTCTGCCCCGTCTCCTCCTTGAAAAGGCGGCTGAGATAACTGGCGCTCACCCCCAGCTCCCCGGCGATATTCTGCAGGGTGCAGGAGGAGAGGCGCTTTTCCACGAGGATGAAGGTCTGGGAGACGAGGGGGTTCCTCGCCTCCGTCGCCGGGGCGACCGGCACGGCGACGGAAGAGCCGTCGAGGAGGGCGCGGATTTTCCCGAAAGCCGCCTTGATATCCTCGAATCCCGCGGGCTTCACGAGATAGTCCTGGACCCCGTACTGGATGGCCTGTTTCGCGTAGTCGAAATCGCTGTGGGCGCTCATGATGCAAAAGAGGGGAGGGTCGCCGAGAAGGGTGAGCTCACGGATGAGGTCCAGGCCGCTCATGAAGGGCATGCGTATGTCCGTCAGGACGACGTCCGCCTCATGGTCCCGGCAAAACGCCAGGGCGCTTCGGGCGTCGCCGAAGGCTCCCAACACGGAAAAGCCTATGGACTCCCAGGGGAAATAGGCGGACAAGCCTTCCAGAAGCTCCCGCTCGTCGTCGACGATTACCAAGCCGTACATGCCTCATTCTACCCGGTATCCGGGGCGAATGTCAAAAAAAGATACTCAATGTCAATGGAATCTTCCTATACAATCCGGGCGATCGGGGTGAAAATAGGGCAATTATCGGAGGAGCGATGAAAGAAACCCGTATCTGCATTATCGGCGGCGGCGGCCGCCTTTGGGCCATCCAGTTCATGAAGGACCTCGCGTACAACGCCATGACCAACGGGACCCTGGTCCTTTACGATATCGACAAGGAAGCGGCGCGGAACAACGTGGCCGTGGCGAACCGGATATTCAAGGTGAACGACAGCGAGGGCCGGTTCCAGGTCGTCGCCGTCGACGACCTGGACGAGGCCCTGACCGGCTGCGACCTCGTCATCGTATCCATCGAGCCGGGAAAGACCGAGTGCCGCTACGGCGACCTGGTGCTTCCCGAGGAATACGGGATTCTCCAGTCCGTGGGGGATACCACCGGACCCGGCGGCATCATGCGGGCCCGCCGCGCCCTGCCGATCTTCTTCGATCTCGCTGCGCATATCAAGGCCTCGTGCCCCGACGCCTGGGTAATCAACTATACCAACCCCATGACCCTCTGCACCGCGGCCCTGTACAAGGCCTTCCCGGGGATCAAGGCCCTGGGCTGCTGCCACGAAGTGTTTCATACCCAGAATTATCTCGCGGAAAAGGCGGCGAAATGGTTCGGCGTCCCGGTTCCGGACCGGCGGGAAATCAAGATCGACCTTTCGGGGGTCAACCATTTCACCTTCGTGACCGGGGCGACCTGGAAGGGCCGGGACCTGATCGCGCCCCTCAAGGAAGAACTGAAAGACCCGGACACCTTCGCCGACGGGACCGAAACCGCCCAAAAGCGCCTTGCCGGGGAAGACTGGTTCGAGTGCGACCAGAAAATCGCCCTGACCTTCCTCCGGGACTTCGATACCCTCGGCGCCGCCGGGGACCGGCACCTGGCCGAATTCGTGCCCTGGTTCCTCACCGCCGACGCGGACCTCCACCGGTACGGGGTAATCCGCACTCCCTATTCCTGGCGCCTGAAATCCGCCGCGGAAAAGCGCGGAAAGATATTCGAGGACGAGGACCTGAAGGCCTCCTTGAGCGACGAGGAAGGGGTCGACATCATGCGCTGCCTCTGCGGCGACAAGACCATGGTTACCAACGTGAACCGGCCCAACGAAGGCCAAATCTCCTTCCTGCCCAAGGGCCGCATCGTGGAGAGCAACGGCGTCATATCCGAGGATTCCATCCGCCCCGTCATGGCAAGCGACCCGCCCCTGGCGATACAAAACCTTATTCGCCGGGTGAGCGATATCCAGGAAATGGTCCTTCAGGCCGTTTGGGACAAGGACGACGACCTCCTGTTCTCGGCTTTCCTCTCGGACCCCCTGATGAACCTGTCGGTGGAGAAGGCGAGGGAACTTTTCGACAAGATGCTGGAGGCGTCGTCGATCAAGTATTGAGCGCCTGACTCTCGCCGGATATACCGGGCGCCGGGCGCCGGGCGCCGGGCGCCATTTGAGGCGCGACGCAATTCGATGCGCGACGAAAACCCGATCCTTCGGCATGGCGGATCGGGTTTTTGTTTTGGGGCGGGGGAAACGGGAGAAGCGTCAGGAGCCGCGTTTCGCAGGCATAAAAAAAAGGCGTAAATCCTTGCGGGAAGGAATTACGCCTCAAGCGCTGCCGGGAACCGGGATCGAACCGGCACGACCGTTACCAGTCAAGAGATTTTAAGTCTCTGGTGTCTACCAATTCCACCATCCCGGCGCTTCGTGATATAGTAGCGGATAAAAAATCGGAGGTCAATCGTGTACAGCGACACCCATTGCCATTTGTCCCACCTCGTCGAGCGCGGCATCGATCTCGCTTCCCTCTTTACGGATTTGTCCCGCGAGGGCTATAGACTCGCCTTCGATATAGGGACCAAGCCAGGGGACTTCCATGACCGGCTCGAGCGGGTTCGGGACGGCGTGGCGCGCGCGCGCGCGCCCG
Organism: Spirochaetales bacterium; assembly: GCA_003245785.1. Lineage (GTDB taxonomy): Bacteria > Spirochaetota > Spirochaetia > Treponematales > Treponemataceae > Teretinema. The sequence continues at coordinate 5,310 of QKCE01000110.1, forward strand.
AGGACCGACCTACGGGCAACGCGGATTTCGGAACCGGTCCGGCATCCCTGGCCGACTCCGCCGGCGTTCCGGCGTTCGTCCATTTTTCCTGCGGCCTCTGGCCCGACGGAGAGGTAATCGCGAACCGGGCGGAAACCGTCGGCCGGCTCGCCGAAGACCTCAAGGCCATGAAGGCCCTCGCGGCGGAACGGAAGGCCGCCAATGGCGGGGGAGTCGCCCTCGCGGCCCTCGGGGAGTGCGGGCTGGACCGGTACTGGAACGGCGCCGAGGCCCCGGGCCGGCTCGCGGCCCTCGCGGCGGCCGAAGCGGGGACGGCGGTCGCCTCGGACGACGGGCCCGGCACGGAAGACCTCGCGGCGGAAGAAGAGCTTTTCGCCATGCAGCTGGACCTCGCGAAGGCCGAATCCCTTCCGGTCATCGTCCACTCCCGCGACGCCTTCGCGCCCACCGAGGCGATCATCCGCAATTCCGGCCTGTCCCGGGGCGTAATTCACTGCTGGTCCTACGGCATCCCCGAGGCCCGCGCCTTTTTGGACCTCGGCTACCATATTTCCTTTCCCGGGAACGTCACCTGGCCGAAAAAAGAGGCGGACAGGGAGCGGGTCGCGGAACTTTTGCGGTTCGTTCCCCGGGATCGGCTCCTCCTGGAAACCGATGCGCCGTATCTCACGCCGGCGCCCCATCGCGGGAAGGTAAACACGCCGTACCTCGTCCGTCACGTCTACGAGCGCGTCGCCGCGGCCCTCGACATGGACGTATCGGCGCTTTCTCTATTGGTGTGGGAAAATTCGGTAAGCCTGTTCGGAATTTGAGGTAGGCGCGACGCGGCGGAAATCACGCCTGCGGCGCCGCTCCGTCCTTTTTCTTGTCCTCGATAAAATGCTCGTAGGCGGCGATGGTGGCGGAAAGGGCGGCGTCCTGAAGCTGCCCCCGGCCTTCCAGGTCGTTGCCCTCGCGGACGTAGAGGGCCTTCAGCACGCCCTTCAGCTCGTCGACCCCGCAGGTGGGGTCATGCTCGCAGCGCCTTTCGAGGCCCCGAAGCTCTTCGTCGTATACCTGTCGGTACCTTTCTTCAAACAATGCGGTGGATTCACTCATCGCCCGCCACTATAGTGGTTTTTTTCGCCCGATTCAAGTATACTGTTTCTCATGGAAGAAACGGACGACAAAACCGAGCCTACCCCCGATCCGGATCCCATCCTCGAGGAAGCCTTCGCCGAGCTCTGTTTCGCCCTCGCGCGAACCGACGACCAGGGCCTTATCGGGGATTTTCTCTCGGGCCTCCTTACCCCGACGGAAAAGCGCGAGGTTTCCGCCCGCTGGGCCCTGGTGCGCGAGATCGACGCGGGGACCACCCAGCGCGAGATCGCCCGGAAGATGCGCCTTTCCCTCTGCAAGATAACCCGGGGGTCGAAAGAGCTGAAAAAGGAAAACTCCCCCTTCAAGAAGATGATCGATTCCCTCGAATGAAAAAGGCCGGGCAAGCGCCCGGCCTTATTTTTATACCCCTCGGGTAACCCTTACTTCAACAAGTCCGCGATATCGTTTCGCTGCCATCGGACGGCCACGTCCCGGGCCGTTTCGCCCGCCACGTTTTTCGCGTTCCGGTCGATCCTCGGGAGGGTCAGGAGGCGCTTGACGGTCTCGGCGTTCCCCATCCGGGCCGCGTAGTGGAGGAGCCCGTCGCCAATGGCGTCGGACCGGTCAGCCGCGAATTCGGCCAGGGTCGGAATGAACGCGGGCAGGGATACGAGGACGTAGCTCACGGCGCTTTCCCCGGAATTGTCGCTCGCGTAGGGGTCGGCCCCCGCGGCGAGGAGCACCCGGGCCGCTTCGGTTTCGCCCGAACGGACGGCGAGGAGGAGGGCCGTGGCGCCCGAGCCGTTACGGTTGTTCACCGGGTATCCCGCGTCGATCAGGGCCTTGACGATGGCCGAAGGTCCGGCGGGAGAAGCCTTCGAGGCGACCGCCACGTGGAGCGGCGTATTCCCGTCGGAGTCCACCACGTTCCTGTTCCCCCCGAGGGTCGCCATTACCGCGTCGGCGTCCTTCCGGAAGGCGAGGGAAAGGGGCGTATTCCCGAAGGAATCCCGGCTCATGGCGTTGCCTCCGGCGTTCCGGATGAGGGAGATGACCTCCGGGGCGCCGTACTCCACCGCCGCGTGGAAGGCGTTCCTCCCGTACATGTCCTGCATGACCGGGGAGGCCCCGGCGCCCAGGAGCAGGCGGATCACGTCGGTCCGGGAGTACTCGATGGCGTCGGTGAGGGCGGTCTTGCCCGTTTCGTCCACGGCGTTCACGTCGGTACCCGCGTCGAGGAGGAAGCGGGCGAAGGAAAGGTTCCCCGCCAGGGCCGCCTCATGGAGGGCGGTGTTCCCGGCGAGATTGCGGGCGTTCAGGGCGCGGCGGCCGTTGAACCGGGCGTCCTGGTCGACGATGGCCCGGGCCGCGTTCGGCGAGGCCCAGCGCACGCAGGCGTGGAGCGCGGTGTTTCCGAGGAAATCCCGGGCGTTCAGGTCCGCCTTCTTGTCCCCGGTTCCCCGGAGGAGGGCGAGCACGGTCTCGGCCGAATCTGCCTTCACGGCGTTGAAAAGGGGCGTCTCCCCGTTGGCGTTTCGGGCGTTCAGGTCGCCGCCCTTGTCCGCGATAAAGGACACCATGGAGGTAAGCTGCCATTCCGCGGCCAGGTGGAGGGGCGTGTTGCCCGCGCCGTCAGAGGCCTTGATCACGTTCGAGTTGAGCACCCAGTCCTGGCGCCCGCCCATGCGGGTAAGGGCCGCCTTGAGGGCCGACTCGCCCGAGACGTTCGGGGTGAACACGTCGGCGCCCCGGGCCAGGAGGAGCTCCCCGGTGGCCCGGTCGTTACCCCGCACCGCGACGTGGAGGGGCGTGTCGCCGTTCCGGTCCCGGGCGTTCACGTCGGCCCGGGCGGACATGAGGTAAGTGATGATGTCGGGTATCGCGCTGGCTTCCACGGCGACGTGGAGGGGCGTGCGTCCCCGGGAATCCCGGGACTGGATATTCGACTGCACGATGACCGCGCGAACCATGTCGAGGCCCGCGTCGATCGCCTTCCTCACCGCGCTTATTCCCTCCATGTCCTCGGCGTGGATGTCGGCGCCAAGGGCCACGAAGGCGGTGGCCTGGCTCGCCTGGCCGCGCTCTATCGCGAGGGCCAGGGGCGTCACGCCTTTCTTGTTCCGCTCGTTGACGTCCGCCCCGGCGGAGACGAGGGCTTGCAGTATGTCCCCGTCCATGCCGAGCCGGGCGGCGATATGCAGGGGCGTCTCGCCGTAGCTGTCCTTCATGTTCGGGTTCGCCCCCGCCGCGAGCAGGGCGCCGAAGATGGCGGAGCGCGAGGCGACGGGCATGACGAGATGGAGGGGCGTGTTGCCGGAGGAATCCTGCTGGTTCGGGTCCGCTCCCGCGTCGAGGAGGACCCGGGCGCATTCGAGATAGCCCTCGCGGACCGCGCCGTGCAGGGGGGTGGAACTGGAGATATCCTTGGCGTTCACAGGCGCGGAACGGTCGAGGAGGTAGCGGACGAAGCCGAGTTGGCCGTTTTCCGCGGCGATGTGGAGCGCGGTCTTTCCCTCGGCGAAGCGCATGGCCACGTTCCGCTTAAGCACCGCGGTCTCGAAATAGGCGAAACTTTCCCGTTCCGGTTCCGCGCCGGCGAGGAGGAGGCTCGCGGCGATTCTCGCCGCGGCGACGCTTTCCGGGCGCCCGTAGGCCAAGGAGAGGGGACTCTTGCCTTCGGCGTCCCGGGCCGAAACCGCGCCTCCCCGGGAGAGTACGGTCGCGGTCGCCCCCTCGTCCAGGGCAAGGACCGAGAGGTGAAGGGCGGTGCGCCCGCTTGAGTCCTTTTGGGCGACCGTCGCGGTTTGGGCGACCGCGTCGATCGCGCCCTTGCCGGCGGCGTAGGCCAGGTCCCAGGCCGTCTTGCCCGACGCGTTGGCGGCGAATAGGGGGGCGCCTGCCTTGGCGAGGGCCGTCGCGGCGTCCAGGCAGCCCGCTGCCGCCGCGGCCGCCATGGGGGTGTCGCCGGAGGCGTCGGCGATCGACGGGTCGGCCTTCAGGGAAAGGAGGAAGCTCACCATATCCGCGTCGTTTCGGAGCGCGGCGATATGCAGGAGGCTTTGTCCCTGAGGGTTTTTCTGATTTACCGATTCGCTGCCCGTAAAGCGGCGTCGGACCTCGTCGGTCTTGCCCGCGGAGACGAGATCCGCGAGGGTTTCGGGATTTCCCCCGCTTTCGGTTACCGGGTCCGAGGGAAGCCCCGCGCAGGAAAGGACCGCGATCGCCGCGGCCGTAAGAAGGCCCGCCAAAGGCAGGGTCGATGTCGTACGTATCATTGAATATTCTCCCCCTTCATTCTCGACCGTTCGCGGGGGCCATTTGACGGAAAATATGGAAAAAGGAGCGGATACCTGATACACTTTAACTAAATGGACGAAATGTTCGTATTTATCGACGATTATCAGGGCGTAATGGAGCGTCTGGGCGGAAATACCGCCCTCCTCCGGAAGCTGCTCGCGAAATTCCGGGATTCCTACCTGGATACGCGGCTTGAACTCGGCACGCTCCTGCGGGAGTCCCGCTACGAGGAAGCCCACCGCCTCGTGCACACGATAAAGGGCGTCTCGGGAAACCTCGGCATCGGTTCGGTGTACCAAACCGCGGTGGCCCTCGACATCCACCTGAAAGCCGGGAATTTCGAGACGGTCGAGGCGGAAACCACCGCCTTCCTCGACAGCCTGGACTCGGTCTTTCGGGAATTTCCCTTTTAAAATCCTGACCGGTCAGCGCCGCGGCGACTCCCGGGATGGCGCGCCAAAGAAAAAAGGCTTTCCGCCCTCGGAAAGCCTTTTTTTTATCGCCTAAAATCCGCGATCGGACCGCGGCGCGGCCCCGGTGCTACATGAGGTAGCGCAGGTAAACGTACGCCGTCGAGAAGATCAGGGTAATCACCGTGATGAAGGCGCCGTACTTGGTAAACTCCATGAAGGAAATCTTGTGGCCGCTTTTACCCGCTAGGCCCGCGGCGACCACGTTGGCCGAGGCGCCCACGAGGGTGCCGTTGCCGCCGAAGCAGGCGCCGAGGGCGAGGGACCACCAGAGCGGGGTTATCGCGCCCTGCCCGAGGGTATGGCCCATGTCCTGGAGGAGCGGGATCATCGTGGCCACGTAGGGAATATTGTCCACCACCGCGGAAAGGAAACCCGAGAGCCACAGGAGCGAGATCGACGTGAGGGGGATATTTCCCTTCGTGGCGCCGAGGATGACCTGGGCGAGTACCTTCATCACCCCGAGCTCGACGAGGCCGCCGACCAGGATGAAAAGGCCGATGAAGAAGAAAATCGTCCCCCACTCGATCTCGTGGAAGAATTCGTCGACCTCGTGGGTACCGGAAAGGAGCATGAGGAGGGCCGCGCCGAAAAGGGCGATCGTCGAGGCCTCGATCTCCAGGAGTCCGTGGAGCAGGAACCCGGTGATCACCAGGGCGAGCACCGCGAGGCTCTTGACGAGCAGGGGCTTGTCGGTGATTGACCGGCTCTCGTCGAAGTCCATGATCTTCGCCTTGCGCTCGTTCGAGACGTGGAGCTTCTTGTTGAACATCAGGAAGTAGATCCCGGCGAGCACCACGAGCAGGATGAGCACGATGGGCGTGAGGTTCGCGACGAAGCTCATGAAGTCGAAGTTCGCGGCGCTTCCGATCATGATGTTGGGCGGGTCGCCGATGAGGGTCGCGGTTCCGCCGATATTCGAGGAAATAGCCTCGGTAATGATGAAGGGGATCGGGTCGACACCGAGCTCCACCGCGATGAGGATCGTCACCGGGGTGATGATGAGGATCGTCGTCACGTTGTCGAGGAGGGCGGAGAAAACCGCGGTGATGGCCGAGAGGAGTATGAGAATCACCATCGGCTCTCCCCTCGCGGCCTTCGCGGCCTTGATCGCCACGTACTGGAAGATTCCGGTCTTCTTCGTGATACCCACGATAATCATCATGCTCAGGAGAAGGAATATGACGTTCCAGTCGATGATGCGGTAGGCTTCCTCCGCGTCGATGATGTGCATGACGATGAAAAACGACGCGCCGAGGAGCGCGACGATGGTTTTATTGACGACCTCGGTGGAGATGAACACGTACACGAGGACGAACAGGCCGACTCCGACCCACATTGCGAAAGACATAGCGTTAACCCCTCAATACTTTGGTGAGAATATCCATGGTGCTCACGATGCCGAGAATCCTGGTTCCCTGCACCACGGGAATGTGGCGTCTCTTGTTCTGGGTGAGCTCAAGGGCGGCCTCGAGGATCGAGGTATTTTCCGTCAGCTTGAAGGAGGGCTTTCGCATTACCTGGGAGACGAGGAGCGTTTGCTCGTCCCGGAGGAGGTTCTCGAAGGGCTCGAAGCTGGTCAGGAAGTTGAGGCTGCCGATCATGGCCGCGTACTCCGGGATTCCGAGCTTCAGGGCGTCCGAGACGGTCACCTCGCCGATGAAATCGCCCTCGGCGTCGACCACGGGCACGTAGCTCAGGTTGTGGCTCGCGCACAGGTTGAAGAAGTCCTTCAGGTTCGTCTCCGGGGTGACGGTGAACATGCCGCGGGTCATTATGTCCGAGACGGTGAGTTCCTTCTTTACCTGGATGTCGTACTTTTTAATGGTGTCGAAGAGCTCCCCCGGGGATTGGGCGGCCATGAGCTCGCCGAACCGGGCCGGGTCTTTCGAGAGGGCAGCGAAGGCGGCCAGGGTGTGCAGGTAGAGCGAAGAGGAGGAGATATCGGTCAGGAGGAGGACCACGATACGTATGGTCATTCCGTCGACCTCGATCGGCCTTTCCGGAATGCAGACGCCCACGAGGAGGTCGTTGAGCTTTTCAAGCCGGGCGTGGGGAATGGCGAGTCCCGTATTGAATATCGTGCCGCCTAGGGCCTCGCGGTCGGCCAGGGCGCGGGACACTTCTTCCTTGGTGAACTCGAAGTTGTATTGCCTGTACATTTTCTGCAGGAGTAGTTCGATGGCCTCCCGTACCGTGGAAACTTGCGCCCTCACGGCAAAGAGGTCCTGATTCAGCAGACTGGAAAGCTTCATGGCTCCCTTCCTTCTGTCATCCGGTGTATGACACGTTCATTAGATGTTGCGGATTTCGCGTTGGCAAAGAGTTTTACATATATGGAAAATAAGTGCAAGGCGCTTGTATGGGAATAAAACCGGGTTTGGACAAGTAAAAAAAAACGAATTTACATTGTAAACGGGCGAAAACGAAAAAAAAAGGCCCGCCTGTGGGGCGGGCTTGACAAAATCGCGAAATTTGCTACCAGACTATGAGATTCCCCCCGTAGGTGAGTCCGCCGCCGAAACCGACGGTCATGATGATGTCGCCCTTCTTGAGGTCGCCGGTATGGGCGTACTCGTCGAGGGCCACCGGGATGGTCGCCGCGGAGGTGTTCGCGTATTTCTCTATGTTCATGAAGAACTTGTCTTCCGGCAGTCCGAAGCGCTTCGCCGCGGCCTGTACGATGCGTTCGTTGGCCTGATGGGGAATGATCTTCTTCACCCGTTCCATGGTGATGCCCTCGAGGTCGAGAAGCTCCTGCATCACGTCGGTGAAAGCCTTTACGGCGAAATTGTACACCGCGCGGCCGTTCATGTAGAGGTGAGTCGCCTTTTCGAGGGTTTCGCCGTCCTTGTAGGGGTTCCGCGTGCCGCCCCGCTCGCATTTCAGTTCCTGGGCGCCCGATCCCTGGGCGTGGAGCACCGAGTGGATGAGTCCACGCTTGCCGGCACCCGTCGAAGGGGCGTCGGTCCGCTCGATTATGGCGGCTCCGGCCGCGTCGCCGAAGAGCACGCAGGTGCCGCGGTCGTCCCAGTTGGTTATTTTCGAAAGCACGTCCGAGCCGATCACGAGGGCCCGCTTCCGGTTCCCGAAGGCGAGCATGCCCGCGGCGGCGTCCAGGGCGTATACGAAGCCCGTGCAGGCGGCGGAGACGTCGAAAGCGCCCGCGTTCGTCGCGCCGAGCCGGTCTTGCACGATGCAGGCGACCGCGGGGAAACCGTAATAGTCGGGACTGCTGGTCGCGACGATGACGAGGTCGAGGGTAAGCGCGGTCTCGGCGGCCTTGCCGGGCGCGAAGTTTTCCAGGGCGTTCATGGCGGCCTCGTAGGCAAGATCGCTGGTTGCCTGCTCGGGCTCGGCGTAATGACGGGATCCGATGCCGGTGTGAGAGCGTATCCATTCGTCATTCGTATCGATGGTCTTCGCGAGGTCGTCGTTCGTAACGCGACGGGTCGGCAAATACCGTCCGGTTGCCACAATTTCTATCGCCATTTTTTGAGCTCCTTAAAAAGTGTATGCATGCAACCTTATTTGACCACCGGTGTCTAAATAAGTTGCATGCTAAAAATAGCACATGTGCGATATTTGTCAATATGTCAAATTGACAAAAAAGCAAAAACTGTCATATTCTCTTTCCAGGAGCGAGCATGAGACAAGGTAAAGTGACTATAAACAGGGAGCGATGCAAGGCGTGTTACCTTTGCGCGGAAAGCTGCCCCTTCAAGGTCCTCGAACCCGATACGGCAATGAATTCTTCCGGGGTCTACCCCGTCAAGTTCGCGAAGGCGGAAAAATGCACCGCCTGCGCGTCCTGCTATCGCATGTGCCCGGATACGGTCCTTACCGTATACGAACTGGAAGCCGGCGACGCGGAAAGGGGGGAAAAGTGAGCGGAAAGACCGAACGGATCCTCATGAAGGGAAACGAGGCCATCGCCGAGGCGGCGATCCGGGCCGGGTGCACCGCCTATTTCGGGTATCCCATAACCCCGCAAAACGAGCTTATCGCCTACATGGCGGAGCATTTGCCCCGCCACGGCAGGGTGTTTAT
>QKCE01000345.1 GCA_003245785.1 Spirochaetales bacterium
GGTCGGAGGCGAGCTCGACCTCGCTGGCCTTGAGGGTCGCGGCGAGCTTCACCTCGTTCACGTCGAGGTCTCCCCGCACGCAGACGGCGAAGAACGACGAGGGATAGTAGGGGGCCGAGCTCGCGGGGGTCACGCGCTCCAGGGAGGCGCAGCCCGGCGCGGCGGTAAGGTCGAGCTCGGAGTTAACGGCGCGGTAAATGAGGGTCTTGATAAAGGCCCGGGGCACGGTCTTCAGGAAGGCGGTAAGTTCCTCGATGGTGCGGACGCGGGGGGTCTCGATGGGCGCGTAGGGCTTGTCGGTGGCCGCGGCGCCGGGTCCGGAAGCGACCGGGTCGGGGGCGCAGGAGGCCTTTTCGTCGTTGGCCGCGTAGCCGCACTTGGGGCAGAGGATCAGGTTGTTGTCGCCCACCTCGCTCTCGACCATGAATTCCTCGGAACCGGTGCCGCCCATGGCGCCGGAGTCGGCCTTCACGGGAATGACGGAAAGGCCGCAGCGGCGGAAGACCCGGCGATAGGCGCGGCCCATGGCCCGGTAAGTCTCGTCGAGGCTCTCGTCGTCGGCATGGAAGGAGTACGCGTCCTTCATGGTGAACTCGCGGCCGCGCATCACCCCGTAGCGGGGGCGGATCTCGTCGCGGTACTTCGTGTTGATCTGGTACGCGTTCAGGGGAAGCTGCTTATAGGAGGAGATTTCGGAGCGGAGGAGCGCGGTGAAGGCTTCCTCGGCGGTGGGGCTTACGACGAGCTCCTGGTCCACCCGGTTCTTCACGCGGAGCATGCCCTCGCCCATGGTTTCCCACCGGCCGCTCTCCCGCCAAATCTCGCCGGGAACGACCACGGAGGGCTTGAACTCGAGGGCGCCCGTGGCGTCCATCTCGTCGCGGATTATGTTCTCCACCTTCCGGAAAGAGCGGAGCCCCAAGGGGAGGTACGTGAAAAGTCCGTTACCGAGTTTCCGGAGCATTCCGGAACGCATCATCAGTCGATGGCTTACGACGACCGCTTCGGCGGGCACTTCCCGCAGGGTGGGCAAGAACAGCTTGGACATTTTCATGGTTTTCGATACCTCTCAAGGCGCCCATTGTATCCGGAAACGCGGTGGGTTTTCAAGAAGAGGTGCGTCGGCGTAAGCCCACAAAGGCTTACGCCTTGCCGATCCCCTTCCCGAAGGCCTTGTCCCAGTCCACCCCGGCGGTAACCTGCATGAGGACGAACAGGGTGGAGACCGCGCAAACGGTGACGAGAATGCCGGTCATGCCCTCGAAGAAGAAGGAAAAGGAGAAAGTGACGAGGTAGACGAGCTGGGCGACGGGGGCGACGGCAAGGGCGATTGCCCGGTCGGCGAAACGCGCGAGGTAACTGACGGTCAGGCCGAGGGAAACGAGGGCGGCGACGGCGAAACTCGCGTTTATGTCCCACCGGTCGGAGAAATACGAGAACATGAGATGAAACGAGAAAAATGCCGCGGCGAGAAAAAAGTAATGCATGGGGTGGAAAGCCGCGCCGCGCGCCGCGCTCGCGACCAATAGGACCACGAAAAAAAACAGGAGGGAAACCGGCGCGAAGAAGGAAACCCGGGTGACTATCTCGCCGGGATTCAGCTTCTTGGGTATCACGAGGCCGATATCCTTGCCGGTGACGGACTTGGCGAAGCGCCACGCGAGCTCGCTGCCCCCCTCCCCGTCGTTCCGCGAGGTGGGGCTCATCATGCCGTCGGGAAAGTCGTAATCCGTGAAGTCGGTGTCCATGACGAGGGAAAAGTCGTTGATTTGGGCGATATCGCCGGGGTTGGGGGAAGCGTAGTAGCGGAGCAGCTCCATGCCGGTCACGTCGTAGGAGACGGCGAGGCGCGCCGTGCCGTCGGCGGCGGGAACCACGGGAATCTCGGTTTTCCGGATGAGCGGCGTCACGTCGGCGACGGGAACGCCGTTGACCGAGAGGGACACGTTGTCGTACACCGAGTCCGCCGACTCGAGGGCCGTCAGGAGATAGTAATCGCCGGCCCCGGAATCGAGGTTCGCGAAGGTCCATTCGCCCGCGAACCGGGCCCGGAAGGTCGGGAACCAGAGGTTTCCCTTCTTTCGCGGGTCCAGGGACACCGATATGCGGACGTCGGTCTTCGCGATCTCGGCGGGAAGCCGGTCCCATACGGTGCTGACGACGCGCTTTCCGTCGACGGTTTCCTCGGTAGTCCGGGAAACCTTCGCGAAGCATTCCGGGGCGCGGATATCGAGGGAATCGCCGAAGAGGTTCGCCACTTCGCGCTTGAGGGACGAATAGGCGGTGTCGGTACGGCTCAGGTTGGCCGCCCCGAGGATCATCCACGCGACGGACGCGCAGGCGAAAATGAAGCCGACGGCGGCGAGTTTCCTTACTGTCACGGCTTGCCTCCTTTCCCGGTCCCTACCGGGACAGCTCGCGGATGCCCTCAAGGGCGTCCATGGCGTTCTTGATCATGACGAAGCGCTCGCGGATATTGAGAAGCCGGCGGCGCAACAGGATTCCCTTCATGAATTCCCGCTCGTCGGCGTCGAAGGCGGAGAGTTTTTTCAGGACCTCCGTCTTGACTACCGTGAAGGAGACCGCCTGGAGCACGCTCTCGTAAAGCGTCTTTCCGGCGAAGGGGGTTTCCTTGCCCTTTCGCGTCACGAGGAGGGCGCCTCCCCGGTTTTCCATTTTTCCCTTCGTCTTGAGGAGCCTGAAAAGGTCGCTGGCGGGGTCGATTTTTTCGGAGAACAGTATCGAAAGGCCGATCTCGGTCTCGATCCTGGAGACGATTTTCCGGAAACCGGGACTGTTCACGTCGACCGCGCCGAGTTTCTTGAAGTCCAGGGCGTCGAGGAGCTCTACGTTGCCGATCACCTCGAAGTAATAGGCCCGCAGCCACGATTCCGCCGAAAGCTTTCGCGCGCGGACCCGCTCCACCCGCTCGAGGACGCCGTCGATGAGGCCGAAGGCGGCGCCCGCCGCGGCGAGTCCGGCCGAGGAAGCCGCCGCGACGCCCGAGGCGGCGCCGGCCGCCTCGCTAAGGGCGGCCGCCGAGATTTGAAGTCCGTTGTCCGTCATGGAATCCCCCGCAGGGTCAAGTATAGCACGGTCCCGGGTATCCGACGGGCCGCGCGATTCACGCAAGCCGACTCCCCGGAGCCGGCCGTTTCGCGCGCTCCCGGCCGCCCCGTCGGGAAATTACCCCCGCCCCCTCGCTCAATATATTCTCTTTTTCTTTCTGTAGAGCATTTCGTCCGCGATGGCGAGCATCTCCGCCACGGTGCGCTCCCCGCTTTCCGCGACGCCCCAGCTCACCGCGAAGCCGAAATGGGCGTAGGGCTCGCTGAACACCTTGAAGCGGAAGTCCAGGTCGCGCATCCTGCCTTCCGCCTCGGCCCGGTTCGTCTCGGGGAGGACGATGACGAACTCGTCGCCGCCGAAGCGGGACACGATATCGTAGTTCCGGACGCTTCCTTTGAGGATATCGGCGAGGGAACGCAGGACCCTGTCGCCCTCCAGATGCCCCATGGAATCGTTTACCCGCTTGAAATTGTCAAGGTCTATAAACGCGAGGGCGAAGCCCTTTCCCTTCCTGCCCGACCTGTTCATTTCCGTTTCGAGGTAATTCACCAGGTACCGCCGGTTATGCAGGCCCGTCAGGTCGTCCTTCACGCTCAAATCGTAGAGCTTGCGGTTTACCGAGTCGTATTCGCGCATCATTAAAATAACCGTCGTCACGATGGCGGCGAGGGCGATCGTGAAGTTGACGGTCAGGTCGTCGATGTGGACGGTCGGGTCGGTATAGCGCGGGTAATGCCCGGGGAAAAGCAGTTCCGTGCGGAAGAGAAGGGGCATTTGGAGGATCATCAGGACCGGAAAGGCGTATTCGGCGGGCTTCCGGGCGATTACGGAAAGGATGAAGGCGACCATTATGGCGAGATAGGGCATGGCGCTCGCCGAGCCGGGGCTCGTGAGGTAGCCGAAGGGAAGCCAGATGATGGAAAATACCGCGAGCATGGTAAGTCGGGCGACGCCATACCGCTTGTAGTCCCGCGAAAGGGCATAGAGGCCGATGCAAAGAAGCGTCGCGGCGAAGCCCGTTACTACGTTCACGACGGGCCGCCGGTTCAAGAGGTTTACCAGGCCGAAGACGGTACCTAAAATCGCGGAGACGACGAGAAAGGCACGGAATACGGTATACCGAAAATCCCGTCCGAGGAGTTCCGCGGGACCCCGGGATTCCGCGGGGCCGGGGCTTTCGGATTTCATTTTTTCGCTCACCTTTTTAATGTAATGCCGCAACGGCCTTTCTTCCAGGCCGGGGGAATGCCCCGGCCCGAAAGGCTACCTTTGGATATCGAAGAGGCAGGCCGAGAGATGCCCGTTCCCCACGTCGCGGAGGGGGGGCCTCGTCGCTGAACACTCGGGTTTCGCGTGGGGGCAGCGGGGATGGAAATGGCAGCCCGTCGGCGGGTTGATCGCGCTGGGGATCTCGCCGCGCACGACTTCCTCCGTCCTCCGCTTGTCCGGGTCCGGCACCGGGACCGCCTGGAGGAGGGCCCGGGTATACGGGTGGTGGGGCTTCGCGAAAAGCTCGTTCTTGTCGCCGATCTCGACGATGCGCCCGAGGTACATGATCGCCACGCGGTCGCACAGGTATTTAGCCGTCGCGAGGTCGTGGGTGATGAAGAGGTAGGTCATCTTCATCTCGTCCTTGAGCTTTTTGAGGAGCTCCATGACGAGGGCGCGGACCGAAACGTCGGCCATGGCGATGGGCTCGTCGGCCACGAGGAATTCCGGGTTGGTCGCGAGGGCACGGGCGATCACCACGCGCTGGGCTTGGCCGCCCGAGATCTGGTGGGGATATTTCCGGTAAAGGAATTCCGCCGGCGAGAGTCCGACCTTCTCCATCAGCTCGAGCACGTAGGCCTTCCGCTCCGAGGGATCGAGGATCCCGTGGATTTCAAGGGGATGGCCGATGGCCTGGCCGACCGTCATGCGTGGGCTTAAGGAGCCGTTCGGGTCCTGGAACACGACCTGCATGCGGGGCCGGAGCTTCCGCATGGACTCCGCGTCGATGGTCGCGAGGTCAGTGCCCCCGAAATCGATTTGGCCCGAGGTGGGATCGAGGAGCCGCAACAGGAGGCGGCCGGTGGTGGACTTGCCGGAACCGGATTCCCCCGCGAGGCCGAGTACCTCGCCCTTCCTTATCTCGAAGGACACGTCGTCCACCGCGTGGACCACCGCCTTCTTGCCGTCTTTCGGGCCCTTCTCGAAAAGCCCCCGGCGCACCGGGAATTCCTTCACGAGATGGTCGACCCGTATCAGTGTTTCGTTCATTTTTCCTCCGGGAAAAGCCAGCAGGCGCAGCGGCGGACCGTGGCGGACGGGGCGGAACCGTCGGCGCCGCGATCGGGCCCGATCCTGAACTCGCGCAGCGGCGGTTCTTCCTGGCGGCAAAGGTTGAAGACCTTGGGGCAGCGCGCGGCGAAGCGGCAGCCCACGGGAGGCGTTACCAGGTCGGGCGGCGCGCCCTCCATGGTGGTCAGCTTTTCCTGGTCCAGGTCGATGTTCGGCACGCACTCTATGAGGCCGATCGCGTAGGGGTGCATGGGCTTGTGGAAGATGAGGGAGGACGGGCTGTCTTCCATCACCTTGCCGCCGTACATGACCACGATGCGGTCCGCGATCTCCGCCACGAGCCCGAGGTTGTGGGTGATCAGGATGATCGAGAGGTCGAAGGTTTTCCTGAGGCGGTTGAGGAGGTCCACGAAGCCGGCCTCGACGATCACGTCCAGGCTGGTCGTCGGCTCGTCGCAGATGATCACGTCGGGCTTCATGATGAGCCCCAGGGCGATCATGATGCGCTGGCGCATGCCGCCGGACATTTGGTGGGGGTATTCCTTCATGCGCTTCCGGTCGATCCCCAGGTCCTCGAGAAGGTCGCCGGTAAGCTTGAGGGCTTCGGGCCGTTTCATCTCCGGCTTGTGGTACTTGATCGTCTCGATGAAGTGGTCCTGGATCTTCATGAGCGGATTGAGCGAGGTGAGGGGGTTCTGGAACACCATGGCGATGTCCCGGCCGCGCATGGCGCGGAGCTCCGCCTGGGACATCTTCACCACGTCCTTTCCGTGGTAGAGGATCTCCCCGCCCACGATCCTTCCGGGATCGCGGAGCAGGTTCATGATCGCCAGTCCCATGGTGGACTTTCCGCAGCCGGACTCGCCGACTATGCCGAGCACCTCGCCGTCGGCGAGGGTAAAGCTCACGTCGCGGACCGCCTGGACGGTACCTATCGCGATGGGGTAATCGATGGAGAGGTGCTTGACCTCGAGAACCGCGGAGGGTTTCGCCGCGGCGTTTTCTTTGTTCAGTTCGTCCACGGCTTATTTCTCCAGCAGTTTCGGGTTGAGGATTTCCGCGAGGCCCTCGCCGAGCATCGTGAAACCGAGGGCGAGGAGCATGATCATCACGCCCGGGAAGGTGATCATCCACCACACTCCGGAGGGAAGGAACTTCTTGCCCATGGAAAGGTCCATGCCCCAGTCGGGGATTCCCCCCGCGAGGCCGAGGCCGATGTAGGAAAGGGCGGCCTCGGTCATGATCGCGTCGGCGATGTTCAGGGAGAACACGACGACGACGGTGGCGATGACGTTGGGGAACACGTACCTGGCGAGGATGGTCCAGCGCTTCGCGCCGATCGCGCCCGCCGCCTCGACGTAGAGCTCTTCCTTGATCGTCAGGGTCTGTCCCCGGACCAGGCGGAAGTAGGTCGGGATATAGATGACGGCCACCGCGACGGTGATATTGATGACCCCCGGGCCGAGCATGGCCGCGAAGGCGATCGCGAGGATCAGTCCCGGGAAGGAGTAGAGCGAGTCCATCACGAGGGAGAGGGTCCGGTCGAACCAGCCGCCCACGAAGCCCGAGAGGAGCCCGAGGGGGATGCCGACGAAGGACGACACCAGGGCGGCGAGGATCGCGACGCCGAGAATGGTGCGCGAGCCGTAGATCATCCGCGAGAATACGTCGCGGTTCAGGTTGTCGGTGCCGAAGAGGTGCACGGCGTCGGGGGGCGCCATCTGGGGTCCCGCGTTCTGGTCCGAGGGGTTGAAGCTCGTGAACAGCGCGGGGAAAAGGGCGCTCAGCACGATCACCGAGATGATCACGATTCCCGCGACCATGATCCACCATTCGGCGCCGTATTTGGTGTCGTATTTCTTTATGCCCCGGACGAGCCCGGAGAGGAAACCCCTGGGCCGCTTGAGGCTTGAGCCGGTCTTGCCGGAGGCTTCGGTTTTCGTCTTGTCTTTTTCGTTCATGCCATGCCTCCTTCAGTATTTGACCCGCGGGTCCACGAACGCGTAGAGGATATCCACGAGAAGCGATATCAGGCTCACGAGGAGGGCGTACACCACGATGACGCCCTGGATGACGGGGTAGTCCCGGAGGTAGATCCGCTCCAGGAGGAGCCGCCCGATTCCCGGCCAGGAGAAGGTGGACTCGGTCAGGATGGCCCCCGCGAGGAGGGTCGCGAACTGGAGCCCGAGCATGGTGAGCACCGGGATGAAGGCGTTCTTGAGGGCGTGGAAGTACACGACCCGCTTCTCGGGAATCCCGCGCGCGCGGGCCGCGAGGACGTAGTCGCTCTTGAGGGTGTCGAGCATGTTCGCCCGGGTCAGCCGGAGGAACACGCCGGAAAGGGTTATCCCCAAGGTGATCGCCGGGAGGAAGAGGTGCACGACGACGTCGGCGAAGGCGGTCCAGTTGCCCGCCATCACCGTGTCGATGAGGTAAAAGTTCGTCGCCGCGAAGTCCGAGGCGAAGATGCGGGTACCCGTTCGGCCGGCGATGGGGAGCACCCCGAGCCAAATGCCGAACACCAGCTGCAGCATGAGTCCCATCCAGTACACGGGCACGCAATACACTATGTTTCCGTAAAGCCGGATGCCGAAATCGCGCTTGTGCTTGCGCTTGCTCGCGGCGTAGGCGCCCAGGGGCACGCCGATAAGCAGGGTAAAGACCATGCCGAAAAGGGTGAGCTCCACCGTGGCGGGAAGCTTTTCCTTGATCGGGTCGATCACGCGTTGCTTGTATATCATGGACTCGCCCAAATCGAAACGGGCAATCTGTCCGAGATAATCGAAGTATTGGAGAATCAGGGGTTTGTTGAGGCCGAGCTCTTCCTGCTTCTGGGCGATAACCTCCGCGGGGGCGTGGTCGCCGAGCATGGCCGAAACGGGGTCGCCGGGCATGACGCGGATCACCACGAACACGAGGCTCAGCAGGATGAAGAGCATCGGGATCGTCATGAGGGTCCGGCTTACGATGTATTTAAGAAGGTTGTTCATCGGTTCCTTGTCGTAAACGTTAAAATAAGCGAAAAGGCCCCGTCCCGTTCCGGGACAGGGCCTCGGCTCGCGCGTTTTCGCCGACGCGAAGCCGCGACGGCGAAAACCGGATTATTTCATCTTCAGTTCGCTGTAGTTGAAGATAAGGGTCGGTCCGAGCTTGACGCCCGAGATGGAGGGCTTGGTGAAGATAAAGAGGTCGCCCTGCCATATCGGGATGGTCATGACCTCGTCGGCCCACATGGCCTGGACTTTCTCGAACACCTGCTTGCGGACGGCGCTGTCGGTGCTGCCCTGTTCCTTGGCGAAGAGCGCGTCCCACTCGGGGTTGGAGAAGTAGATACCCATGCCGGCGGAACCGGAGGTTCCCGCGAAGGCCGCGGTGTAGTTGTCCGGATCGGTGTAGTCGGGGTACCAGCCGAGGAGGTAGGCGGGCATGAGCTTCTTGTTCCAGTTGTCCTTGTAGGTCGCCCATTCGGCGCTCTTCAGGGTCACCTTGACCGCGGGGCAAGCCTCGAAGTTGGCCTTGAGAACCTCGGCCATGTTCACCTCGGTGTCGCCGTAGTGGCTCGGGGTGTACCAGAAGTCGAAGGTCAGGGGCTTCGCGGCGGTGTAACCCTTGGACGCGAGGAGCTTGGTGGCCAGGGCGACGTTCGCGTCGCCGAAGACGGTCTTGAAGTTCTGGGTCTGGTACATCATGCCGTTCGGGACCATGGAGTAGAGCGGGGCGTTCTGTCCCAGGTAGACCTTCTGGATGACGTCGGGGCGGTTCACGAGGGCCGCGACGGCCTGGCGGAGCACCTTGTCCTTGAACATGCCCTCGCTGGTCTCGAAGCAGATGTACCGGATCTGGGGACCGGAGAGGCGGTTCGTGGTGAACTCGCTCTTGGCGGAAAGGTCCTTGATGTCGGAGGGGTTAAGCGACTTGTAGACCAGGTCGATCTCGCCCTTCTCGAAGGCCAGGCGCATGGTGGTCGCGTCCGCGAAGTAGCGGATAACGATGCGGTCAACGTCGGGCTTCTCGCCGTAGAACGAGGGGTTGTACTCGAAAATCGCCTCTTCGTCGCGCTTGAAGGAGGTGAGCTTGTAGGGGCCGAGGCCGGAAAGGGTCCCGCTCTTGAGCTCGGAGATGTCCTTGATGATCTTGTCCGCGGGGAAGTCGTTGGGATTCACCGGGAAGTAGGTCGGGGTAGCGGCGAGGGAGGGGAAGAACGCGCAGGGCTGCTTCAGGGTGAACACCACGGTCAGGTCGTCCTTCGCGGTCACTTCCTTCACGAAGTCGGAAACGAGCCAGGAGGGATCGCCGCCGAGGGCGATGACGCGGTCGATGGACCACTTCACGACGCTCGCGGTGAGGGGGGTGCCGTCGGTGAACTTCAGGCCCGGGCGGAGGTGGAAGGTGAATACGTCGCCGGTGGCGTTCGACTCATAGGCGGAGGCAAGTCCCGGGATGATGTCGGTGGTTCCGGGGGTATAGGCAAGGAGCCCCTTGTCGATATTCTGGAAGACGTCCCACGTGTGAATATCATACGCGCTCGCGGGATCCATGTCGGACACTTTGTCGGTGGTACCGTAGACGAGAGTCTTCCCCCCCTTCGCGGCTGCGGGTTTCCCATCTTTGGATCCACCGGCAAAAGCCGATACCGAACCGAACAGCACCAGCGCTGCCGCGGTAATTACGTACACTACATTTCTGGCTTTTATCATTAAAAGCTCCTTGTATAGATGTAGGGCCAGTATAGTTATACATTTTCCTGCTGTCAATTGTATATTTATGCGCAGGTTTCAGTTTGTTGGTAATTTAAACAAACCTGACATTTGGACCGATTCTGTCGTAAGAATAAAGGGCGGGAAAGCCGGGTTCGGGAGCGAACGAACCGCGTATCGCGGGGGTCGCCTTTACTCCGGCGGACACGGGCGCTATCCTTCCGCAAGCTTCCGAATTTCCCGGGCTATCGCGCCGTTCACCGGGGTTTTCGACTCGAGCCATTCGAGCAGGGCCAAGGCCGACTCGGGCACCCGTTCATAGCCCCGGAGTACCCGGGCGAGAAGCGGCTTCATGGAAGGATATCGGGTTTCGAACCGCCGGTCCCGGTTGTAGGGATCGCGGAGGCCCGTTCCCTCGGGCTCCCATACCTCGGCGAGTTCGATGGCGCGGTCCAGGGCGTACCCCTGAATGAAGCGCCAGGCCGAAAGCGTCTCGCCCCGGCGCCACCGGCAGAGGCCCGCGTGCAGGCAGGTTAACAGCTCTCCCGCGGCGAATTCGGGACCCGCCACGGGCTTGAGGCGCCCTCCGGGATTAGTGGGCTTCAGGATGCTCTCGTCGAAGCCCTCGCGGGCCCACCATACCTTACCCTCGGAAAAGGGAATCGATTGGAGTTCCCCGGGCTCGAAAACCGCCATTTCCCCGAATATGCCGTCCTCCCACAGGAGCTTGAACCCGTCCCGGGTGTTCCGGAAGAGGTACGAAACCGGCGCGGGTACGGACAGCCACCGGGGATCGTCGAGAAAACGCCCCTTCTCTCCCGGGCGGACGATGGCGAAGAAATCCAGGTCCGACCATTCGTCGAGCCTCGCTTCCTCGACGCCGACGCTCCCGAGGCCGAGCAGCGCGAGGCCCGCGGGGTCTCCCTCGAGGGCCAGGGCGAGTTCCGCCATCCTTTTTTTCAAGCGTCCGACTTCGTTCACGAGGACTCCCCTTCAGCCGGTCAAACCCTGAACTTTCCCGAGAACGCGAAAAATTCCTGCCGGTTGCCCGCGAGCTGGACCGGCCGCAAATCCTCGAACCCGATCCGGCCGAGCTGTTTTATATATGAAGGAATTTCGGACGCGTACTTCCAGTCGTTCAGCTTCAGGGTCAAAAACCCGCGGCGAATCGCGAGCTTCTTGCCGTGAAGTTCCCGCAAAAGGCCGATCACGTGGGAGAGTTCCCCCAGGGCGTCCTTCGGGGGAATGCTCATGTCCATGACGATCCAGTCGGGGTTTACCCCCGCGAGGTCTTCCGCCGTCGCGTAGCGGGCGGGTTTCCGGAGGTGGCGGAACTTGGGGTTCGCGGCAACGGCTTCCGACATGTATTGGGGGTCGATCCCGACGACGGAAAAGCCCCGGTCGAGGAGCGCCGTGGTCGCGCCGCCGGGGGCGCAGCCGATTTCGAGGGCGACCCAGCCGCTCTGCACGACCGGCCTGAACCGGAGTATCGCTTCTTCCAGCTTGAGCCAGGCCCGGGAGGGCGCGGAAGGCGGAAGCGCGAGAAGGGGCAGGTTTCCGGGGTTCGGCAGTTGCTTCGCCCCGTGCCGGTGACGGGCGAGAAAGACGTGGAAGTCGTCGACCCACACGAGGTCGTACGCCTCGTCTCCCGGCGCGAGGGTCGCCGGTCGGGGGTGGGCTGCGAGGAAGTCCCGCACGCCCTCGAGGGCGGATATCTTTTCGTCGAAGGCGTAGCTTTCCGGCTCGTCCCCGGGAACGAAGCGGTCCCGGTCGAAGGCGTGAACGACGGCCCCGGCGGGAACGCGGGCGAGAAGCGCCGGGAACGCGGCGGGGTCGCGGGTCTGGTCGACCACCTCCGCCCAGAGGCGGGTAAAAACGCTCGAGGAAAGGGCGAGGGCGGGGCCCTCGGCCGGGTCTTCCTTGAAGGTAACGAAACCGGGACGCGAAAAGGCGAAGCGGAGCCCGGGGTACTCCGCGAGGACTTCGGCCTTGAGGGCCTTTTCCGCGCCTGCCTGGCAGGTCGCGCAATAAAAACGGGGGGATGACATGGCTCGAATATACCCCGCTTCGGCCCGGCGCGGCTACGAGGGCGCGCGGGCATCCCCCTGAACGGCGCGCTAAACGGCGCGCGAAACGGCTGGCCCGCGCGGCCCGGGGGGAGCGGCGGTTTTCCCGGGCCAGAAGTGGTATATTTATGCCATGATTCGTTTAGCGACCTTACTACAGACGGGCCGCCGGGGAAAGATCGAGCGTTCGGTCATTCCCGCCTGCCTGCCCTTTTCCATAGAGCCCCCCGGCGCCCGGGAGGCGATTTTGCTCCTCCACGGCTTTACCGGGAATCCCGCCGAAATGGCGACCCTGGGGAAGGAGCTCGCGGAGGCAGGCTACGCGGTGCATGCCCCCCGATACCCGGGCCACGGGACGAACAGGGAGGATTTTTACGCCACCGACGCGGCGGACTGGCTGCGCCGGGCCTTCGACGCCCGGCTCGAGCTCGGGGCCCGGTTCGAAAAGATCCACGTGGTCGGGCACTCCATGGGCGGCGTGATCGCCGCGGCGATCGCCTCGGCCTTCCCCACGGGCAGGCTCGCGCTTTTGGCGCCGGCCTTCCTGCTTTCCATTCCCCACGCGCGGCTTACCACCTTTTTCGCCCCCTTCAGGAAGGAGCTCCGGCGGAACCGGCTCGTTTCCGACGTGGACAGGGTCGACCCGGTAAGGGCCGCCCTCCACGAGGAGTACTGGAAGGACGACCTGATCCTGCCAACGGCCCAGCTCGTCGCCATTTCGCGCCTCGCCCGCAGAAACCTCGTCCGGGTGGAGGCGCCGACCCTGATCGTCGCGGGAAGCGAGGACCGGGCGGTACCGGTCCGGGTGTGCGATTTCGTGAAGGCGAGGCTCCGGCGCGCTCCCTCGGTGGACGTGCGGGTCCTCGAGGGGGCGGACCACCACTTCCCCTTCGACGGCTGGGCGGGGAAAACCGCCCGGCTCGTCGCCGACTGGATGGCGGGCGAATAGGCGCCGATATCGCGCGTACCGCTGATTCCCCGGCCGCGCCCGGGACGACCGGACTCGAAGCCCGCGAAAACGGGTACGGCCCCGCGGGACGCCTTCGCGGCCGGGACGCGCCCGATCGCGGGCGCCCGGCGATTATTCCGGCTTTTTCCAGGGAAGGGCGGGCATGGGAGCGCCGGTCTCGAGGAAGGTCTTGAGGCCGTTGAGGATGAAGGTCCAGCCCTGGGCCGCCATGAGGAAATCCTTGGTTTGGGGATCCAGGTTCTGGTTGACCGTTAGCTTCACGAGGGGCCCCATGGCCTGGATTTCGAAGGTCACGAGGGTTTCCCCGCGGGCGAGGTTCGGGTCGAGGGGCGCGGTCCAGGTATAGGAGAGCTTCGTCGGCCTTTCCGCGACGGTCACCTTGCCGCGCATTTCGACCGCCCCTTCCGGCGTCACTATGGTCACCTCGTCGCCGACCTTCCAGCCGGACCGGACCGAGCGGCCGAACCAAAACTTCCTGGTGAACTCTTCCCCGGTCAGGGACTCCCACACCTTCTCCGCCGTAGAGGCGATCACGATCTGATACGCAAATCCTTCCATAAAAACTCCTTATGAATTATCCGTTTGATTGAGGTTCCCCGCCAAATCGAGCAGGGCGTCCGTTTGGGTTTCGTCGAATTTCCTGATCCAGCGACGGTAGATGGCGCGGATCGGGACGGGATTCAGGTAATGGTACTTGGACCTGCCCTCCCGCCGGGTGACCACGAGGCCGGCGGCTTCCAGGAGGGCGAGGTGCTTCGAGACGCCCTGGCGGCTCATGTCGAGCCGGGCGCACAATTCGCCCAGGGTTTGCCCGGGGGAATCGTAAAGCGAGTCGAGCAGCACGCGGCGTCCCGGGTCGGCCAAGGCGGCGAATACGTCGTCCATCTCCTGCATGGATTCAGTATACGCAACCTTTTGGTTGCATGTCAAGCGGCGAGAGGGAACGCGGCGCCCGGGGCTTCCCCGTTCGCGCCCCGCCGCGCCCATCTACCCCCGCCGCCCGATCTCGCGCCTTCGGCCTTCCTTTGACAGGACCCGCGCGCCCGTCGTATAGTGCCCCCATGCCTACCCTCGAATGGATCGCCTT